>CAZBJT010000115.1:0-5581 GCA_964492215.1 uncultured Planctomycetales bacterium
CAAAGAACCCATGTTGGAGGAGATCATGTACACATAAGGAACAACATCAATATGGCGTATGTGCCCGCCTGCTAAAGCACTATTGATCTTAACAAAAGCATCGCCCTGCCCATTGAATGCCCCATGCACAAACACCAATTCTTTTAAGGAATGCCCAAAATACTCCTTCACTTTCCTCTCATCCAAAAATTCTTCCCTGAGCACAATGGTGCCCTGCTGATGCATGCTGACTAAACTATCTGGATTGATGGTAAATATCCGGCGCTGTTGATCATACCCGTTGATGTATTGGTCTTTTACAATGAGGCCTAAAATCTGATCGGAAACCACCACCACCGGCTCTACACCGGGTGAATGATAAACCCGATCCAGTAAATACGCCATATTTGTCCTGCCGGTACCGGCGGTGGTCAAGGCTTGCGGTAAATGACGGCTAAGCGGATTGCTTTCATCGCCGGCCCAAACAATGACACGCAAACCGAATTTATGGTTGAATTCGCTCTGGGTGATGACCTTCATGGTCAATAAGTCCATTGTATTATTGAAGAATTGACTGATGAAGCCGCGCAGGGATGTCACCGGATTGGAGGCAAAATTGGAACGCACATACCTCATCATGGAATCGGCCAATCCCCTAGCCTTTCGTTCATTGGGATTACGCTGGTCTTTAACTAAGTCTTTGAGCCCCATCAAAGCAGTGATGTCTGTAACGAATTTCTTGGAATTGATCTGCAAACGCCGGCCGCGGCTGACAAACAACGGTATGTAAAATGTAGCTGCGGCCATGACGGCTAAAATGGCACTCATCGCTGTCATGCCATAGAGAGAAAGCTGCGCTCCCAAACGGTCCAGGTAATAGCTGATGTTGGGATAAAAGAACCTGACAACCACAGCCAGGACCGCCAATAGGCCGAGGAACGCCGCGGACGATTGGTCATGCGACAAGCGTTCATTGATCGAGCGCATGAAAACTTTAGTATGCTCTTGGGCGACCTGCTCATTGTCCTGTGCAGAGGCAATATGGCTGTAGGCTTCATGATAAAGGATCTCAATCTGGCGTTTTTGAGGTAAACGGAAGAACGATGGGTGAAGGTTGATCGTCCCATACCGATAACCCTGTATGGCATACGTAGCCACGCGCATTTTACCGTCGAACAACAGGTCTTCGGGTTTGGTCGTTACATTGATGGTCAACTGTATCGGTGCGCTGCGGCTCAGGCGGCTTAACAGAGACAGCACGCGTTTTAATTTCCCATATAATTTCCTGTCCCCTTCAACCCTCTTAAAATTAAACCACAGGGGCCGGACGGATAATTTAAACCGTGCTTGCATGACCCAGCCGGCTCTCATATATGTGGCCATATCCTGCCGATGGTCCTCGTCACTGACGGTCGACAATGAATAGGCGCCGCTGTGGGCCTTGTGCTCTTCTACGAATCGTTGAGTTGCAGCCATCGCCCGTGCTTCATCCTTCTCTCCGGCTGCGATATGGTCGAAGGCTTCATGATTAATGATGGCCATTTGCAAGGCTTCCACGGAAGCTACTTGTAAACCGGAACGTGCAAGGTCTTCTGCGGTCAAACTAAAGAAATACGGATGGATAAAGATAGCACCTTTGTTCTTGGCATCAATGCGGCTGGTGGCGATGCGCAGCTTGCCGTCTACGGTCAAGTCTTTCTCGTCGGTCGTGACATGGACCTGGACATCCGGCGGGCCGCGGCGGTTGATGTTACCTAAGGTCACGATATGCTGGCGTATGGCTGCTTCCCATTCAATTGTCTTAGCCGGAGTCAATGCGGCCTTTGCTGCGGCATGCTGCTGTAGAGTCACTTCCATCGTCGAATAAGCTGTCAGCATCAATTGATGACCAAAGGCTTCCGGGAATGTAGTTTCAACCGGATGGATAAAATCCTTAAAAATAAAATCAGGGTTCTGGGTGCCTAGCCCGAACGTCATGCGGTTGATCTGGCGGTGATAGTTGCGGTCGCCGTACAAAACCAAATCAATGTCCTTGACCATGAAAGGTGTTTGCCTGAACTCCGCCGGTGTCTCCAGATCCTCCACCTGCTGGATCTGCTCTTCATCCAACGGCTCCATACTGACACGGGCCAGCACAATGCGGATTAAGCGCAAGTGCTGCGGTTTGACCTGGGGCAAATAACGGCCCAATTCATGTTGAATATTAAGCACCTTGGTCCCCTGCGCGGTCTGTGTAAAATTATCGACCGGTTCAAGTTCCAGGTAGAAATCGCCCGACGCGGGGTCATACCCCACCTTTTCCTTGATGCGCAGGCTAAATGGTTTCGCGGTATCCATCACATGCTTGATCCAGGCCGATAAATGCGTAACGATCCCCTTCTCTATCCTGGGTTCCTGGACAGAAACAGAAGTGTTACCTACGGCAATGGTGTCCCACAATTTCTTATAGGCCTGACGGATGGATTCATGGTTATGCACATTATATGGCTTGGTGCGTACCGCAGAAATAAGGGTAAATTGCCAAGGCGCCTTGCGGGAGACTGAAGACGGACCATTGTGGTCAGGTAAAATGACATTTAAGCGCCCGTGGGTAATGTCTTTGAGTTGGTTGATGATCCGATCCACAGAGGCCGCAAAGTTTTTCTTCTGTGTCTCTTCCCATCCGTCCATGTCCAACTCTGAAACCAATGAAATACCCAAACCATCCGACTTGTTGGCTTTGACATTGCGTTCGATCAATACCCCCAGCACCAGGTCTTTAAAGCCCTGCAAGGACATGTGGTTAAAATACTCCGCCGCCGACTTATTGTCTTCGGGATAATTAAATGTATTGTTTTTGACTTCTTGGGCCAAGATGCCGTTGACCATTCTTTGCCGGTGGTTGACGAAAACTTCTTCGAAGCTACGCTCATTGATGCGTGGATTCGCTTTTTGTATGTCTTCGACCAAGGCCAGGTAGGCATCGGTGATGGTCTCGGCATTATGGCTGATATCAACCAAATCGCCCAAGGCATAGAAGGTCTGCTGATCACGGTAGCGGATGCCCGGTTCAGGTTTCTGGCCGGAACCGCGCACCGGTGAATACTGAATGACCGAAAGGAACTGATCGCGGTGTATGCCCAATCTTGGATACTCGGCCTTGATGCGGTCTAATTCCTGGGACGAACAATCCAGGGGGCCGCGGGACATCTTGGCAGCCTTGGAGGCCTTGCCAGGGTCATCGCGGATCTCAGGTTTCACATGCTGATAAAGTGTCTTTAATAATTGGTCTATTTTAGCGACCAAATACTGTTCTTTGGTTGGGTGGTCCACCGGTTGGCCGTCCACCATAATACGAGAGCCATCATCGTCGAGAATATCGCCTTGCAGGGCCATGCGGTCATATTGCTTGATCAATAAACGGAAATACCCAAGACCCAATTCATCCACCAAAGCTTCATTTCCTAATACATGGTCCACATACCATAATGCTTTTTCCGGCTGGGCCATGCGTTCATGGATAGGGCTGAAATGCTGTTCGAGCTTGACGGTATCGAACTTGGTGTAACTGCCGCCGGTAAAAATATCGTCGAATTTCTTGCCGGTCAATTGTTTCACGAAAAGCTTTAAACTCTCCACCGTATGCTCGGCGGTTTCGTTGTCGATGGTGGGGTTGAAGATGAAGATGATCGGGATATCGTTATGGACCCGGCGGCGGGCTAACGCTTCGGGTAATCCCTCAACTAATAAATGCACGATGGTACTGGTGAAAAATGACCCCGGCCCAAAAGTGATGGCCTTGGTCTTGGGATCTTCAATGAGGTCAAGGATGCGGCGATTGGCTTTGAGTCGTTTAATCGGATCAGGTCTATAAATGGTCCTTTGCTGACGCTTGCCTTTATGCAAGACCGTTTCTTCCCCTACGTCATCGTGTGTTAGATAAAACGCATTGATCATGGAATAATTGGCAGTCTCGGTCATGTGTGTTTGCATAGCCACAAAACGGCTGCGCACAAAGACATTAAATCCGCCTTCGTTCAATGGCTTATATTCCCAAACGCCGGGTGTGTCTGTGCGATGACGCAACATGCCGGTACCGTCTTGAGCCATGGAATAGTTCTCGCCGCCATATTGAACGAAACTCTTCTCAGCTTCAAAGGTATTGATGATCTTGATCTCTTTCCAGGCAACTTCCTGGCCATCTGCGCCGGTTGTCATCATCTCTAAGACAATATCTTTATTTTCATTGGTGCTGATCCTGACCTTGATGCGGCCATTGATAACAGACGTCCAACAACCTTTATAACGCTGGGCCCCTTTAAGTATCTGATCGTCCTTGATGCCGTTTTTGGTCATGACGCCGAATATAATGTCGCCGGTCTTTTCCTGTAAACGCACCCTAAAGACATGCGCTTCGGCTTCACCCGACGTGGCCGGTTCCTGCACCAAAATGACATGGTCCCTATAGGTGCCGCAGATGGTCGCCGGGAACATATGAGATAAAGACACATTGGCGTGATCAACGCCGGCCATTTGGGCCAAAAGATCCATCGACCCCTGGAAGATATGTTGATCTTCTTCATTGCGAAGCAGCGGTGAGCGGTCATGCGCTTGACGGTTGTCTGTCCGCATTAACCCGGCATAGTCCATGGCACCTAAGAGCATTAAGTTACGGATACTCGCACCTTCAAGCGGTATGACCTGGCGGGCAATATAACTCTCGATGATATCGACGATGTCCAATATGCTGGCGGCATAATAAACGAAATCCTTACTAAGGCTGCGCTGCTTGTCGGTGATATAACCAAAACCTTTTTTATTGATCAAGGCATAATCAACCGTGCGCTGCAGCAAGCGCAGGATCAAATCCTTGAAGCTGTCCAAATAGACGGCGCTGTCATCCTCGTCGTAGAAGATGACCTTACCCAGCACAATGGGATGGTTTTCTTTGTCCATTTCCGGCAGGCGTTTCTTGCCGCTGATATGGTCCTGGGTCACCAAGCTGATGCGGCCCTGATCGTCGAGCAATTTATATAATTTATCCGCGCTGGCAAAACCCTTGAACAAGGAGTTGACCAAGTCACCCATGGACGGCGCCCAACCGTAAGCATGTTCCATTAAAGAAACAATGAGCTTGAAGGTGGAACCGCCGTCGTCAATTGAGCTTTGGATGGTGTGCACCTGCATGTCGCGGCGGTCGGCCAATTCATACAATGAGTGCAGAATCGCCAACATACCGCTGCCGCCGCCGAAGGCCAGCACCTTCTCCATCTCAGCTCGACGGGTCACATCGAGATTTTCACGTAAACGCTCCTGCATGACCACCCTATCCTCGGGGCTAAACAAGCCTTTTAAAGGATACTGGGTCTGTTTAGCTGCTGCTGACTTGGCCATTTCGTCCGCTAAAATATCGGTGCGGTCTAAGAATACACGGTGCATTTGCATGAACCGGCGGGTGTCGTCCTGGGCCCTTTCTTCATCCCGTTCATTATGCAAAATATGACTGATGACTTCGTGATAAATGGTCTTGAATTGCTCTTCCGGCGAGAGCGTAAAGAAGTAAGGGTGAATATCAATGCGGCCTTCCTGATTGTCCCAGAAACTTGTAGCCACATACATGACC
>CAZBJT010000116.1:0-5570 GCA_964492215.1 uncultured Planctomycetales bacterium
ATCGTCGATACTGCGTTTTGCCTGTGGCTGGTGCTGCATGCATCGTGGCACGGGGTAGAGGCACTTTTACTTTTCGTATGTTCCGACGCTGTTTATTTGATGCTGACCTTTGTCTATGTCCTATGCGTCTTCGGCCCTTACACCACATCCGTACGCATCCGCCTATTAAGAGAAATCGGCTCATCCAAAGAAGGCCTCACCAACGCCGAACTATTCCAACGCTATAACGACGACAAAATCCTGGACATCCGCCTCAAACGCCTGATAGGATCCGGTTATGTCAGTTTTTCCGACGGAAAATACATATTACGCCGTAAAGACAATGTTTTTCACCTAATGGACATCATCGCAGATATACTAAAAAAAATCGTCTACGGCAGGACCGTTTCCAGATAATTACTAGAAAATCAAGAGGTTGTGATAGAAGTGTCCCCATTAGACTTGCAACAATTTGTCCCTTCCCACGTTTGCCTTAAATGCGATGGCTGCTGCCGTTTTAAAACCGCTGATTCATCCTGGCGCCCTAAGGTGGGCCAAGAGGAGAAGGCCAAAATCGGCATGGCGGCCGGTGCGGATTTTACCGACGCACAGGCTTATATCAAGACCATAGAGGACTGCGGCAATCAACTCTGCCGGTTTTTTAATAAAGGGGATTCCACCTGTCAGATTTATGACCGCAGGCCTTTAGAATGCGCGCTTTACCCATTTATCTTATCGAAGCATGCACAGGGCGTGCAGGTCTACGTGCATTTGGCATGCCCATATATCCAAGACCATCAAAGTGACGTCGCCTTAGAAAACTACATCGATTATTTGAGAACATTTTTTGCTGCCGAGGGTACCCGTGATTTTTTAAGAAAGAACCGGGGCCTTTTGCACGATTACACACCTTTTGATATGGAACTGAAATTCTTGTTTACGCTTGAAGGGTTTGTGTTGTGAAAGACTATGCCAAGCTATTAGCATCCAAACCATTGTTCGATCAATATGTAGCCCGCCGCACGTATCAGTTGTCCACATTTCATTTCTCATCTTTATTGGCCTGGTCCGACTTCTTTGATTTTACTTTCGAGGTGATCGACGATAATCTATGCGTTTTTGCGCGTCATGCACCAGGTAACTTTTTATATTTGCCCCCTTTAGGCGGCGAGGTGACATTGCCCGTGGCTGAGCAATGCTTAAGCCGCATGAGCCATTCATCCCGCGGCGTCGCCCGCATCGAGAATTTGGAAGAAGCGATGTGCGGGCTTTTTGCGTTTAAGCCTTTTGATATCAAAAAGAAGGCGGACGAGTATGTCTACCGCAAGGCGAATATCACGGCTTTGGCCGGGGGTGCCTATAAAGCCCAACGTCATGATATTAATCGTCTCATGCAGCATCACAAACCCGTCTATGGGCCATACATCCATGAGCAGCATTTTAGCGCCTGTCTGGATTTATATGAACGCTGGGCCCAAAATCGCAAGGCCCATTGCGATGATCCCATTTATCAAGCCATGATCGACGACAATCGCCTGGCCCATGAGCGCATTTTGCAATACCACGACGGGCTGGGGGTCATAGGCCGGGTGCTTACCATCGATTCTCAAGTGGTGGCATATTCGTTTGGATATCCGTTGAATTGCGATACATTTTGCGTATTATTAGAGGTAACGGATTTAAGTAAAACCGGTTTAGCAGCGCTGATGTTTAAGCGTTTTTGCGCGGATGATGTTTGGGCGAACTACACCTTTGTCAATGCCATGGATGATTTCGGTATGCCGCAGGTGGCCCAGACAAAGCAAGCGTATCACCCGGTGGTCTTGATCCCTTCCTACACACTTTATCCAAGATAAGGAATCACCATAATGGACATTAAAAGGGCTGAGTTTGTTATTTTCGACGTGGAGACCACGGGCCTTTCTGCAACCGGCGGGGATCGCATCGTTGAAATCGCCGCATTAAAAGTCAAGGCCGGTGAAATCATCGGCGAGTATTATTCATTGGTCAATCCCAAGCGGGCTTTGTCTCTCGAAGCCATGCAAATCAACCAGATCACTGAAGAGATGATCGCCGATGCGCCCACGTCGGAGAAAGTATTGCCTGAGCTCATCGACTTTATTTCCGGCGGTTGTGTGGCTGGGCATAATGTGCGTTTTGATTTAGGGTTTGTGGGCTATGAGCTTTCATTGCTGGGCCGGCGGCTTAAAGACGACACACCGGTCGTCGATACCCTCAAGATGGCCAAAGAGCTTTTGCCTTATTTAAGCAGCTACAAATTAGCCTACTTAGCCCGTTCCTTAGGGGTCAGCGTCGGAGATACACACCGCGCCATGGCAGACGTTAAATTGACTGTTGCGGTGTTCTTGCGTTTAATGGACATGGCTGCCGAGAAAGATCTCAGCGATGCCGGCAAGTTCTTAGGCCAATTCGGTGTTGAAAAGCCGGTGTTTAAGTTAAACCAGGTGTCCCAGACCTCCCTTTTTTAGATTTATGAAAGCCCTCTATACCCGTCGCCTGAAATTCAAAGGGGACGCCTTCGGTGTTTTTAATAAAATCAAACACGCCAAGCATGTCTTTTTTTTAGACAGCTCCCTGCCTGGTGCCCGTTCACAGTTTTCTTATTTGGGCTTTGCCCCTGTCGATATCATCAAAGGCCATCACATCGCGGCCTTAAAAAAAGCCTGGCGGCCATACCGTGTGGCTGCCCGTGATTTAGTATTCCCCGCCGGGGCGGTGGGCTATCTGGCCTATGATGGCCAACTATGGTTTGGTTTATACGACGGGGTGATTGCCATTGATCACGCCAACGGAGAGATTGTTTTAAGTGCTTTGTCGCGCCCACGTTTAAACGCCCTTGAAGCCATATTAGAAACCCAGGCATTCCCATCGGTGGTAAGGCCTTTAAAGGCCAGGTTGCCTTTCAGCAGTAATTTTACAAAAGCATCCTACATGCGTGCGGTCAAGGCCGCCCTTAAACATATCAAGGCCGGTGATATTTACCAGATCAATTTATCCAGGCGTATCGATGTGCTGCTTAAAAACTGGTCGCAGCACACCGATGCCGCTTCCATTTACGGCCAGTTGCGCGCGCAATCCCCGTCGCCATTCAGCGCTTATTTAGATGACGGCACCCAACATATTTTAAGTGTATCCCCGGAACGGTTTTTGCAATTGCGCGGCCAACAGGTGAGCGTATCACCCATGAAAGGGACCCGGCCTCGGGGAGAAAATAAGGCCCAAGATGCGCAGATCAAAAAAGAGCTGCTCGGTAATGCAAAAGAAATCGCCGAACTCTTGATGGTCACCGACCTCGAGCGCAATGATTTAGGACGGGTGTGTGAGTATGGTTCAGTTAAAGTTAAACAGATGCGCACCATTGAAACATATGCGACAGTCTTTCAAGCCACATCCATGGTGGAAGGGCGATTGCACCCTAAGTTTGACCAATTCGATTTACTAAAAGCCACATTCCCCAGCGGCTCAGTGACCGGCTGCCCCAAGATTGCGGCCATGGATATTATCCGCCGTCAGGAAAAGGGACCTCGCGGTCTTTATACTGGTGCGCTGGGCTATATCAGTTTTACCGGCGACATGGATTTCAATGTGATGATACGTACACTTTTCTTGTCTAAGCACGTTTTAAGTTTTCACGTTGGCGGCGGCATTGTAGCAGACTCCAACCCAGCCGCAGAATACCAAGAAACCTGCGTTAAAGCCCACGCCCTGGAACAGGCGTTAAAGAAAGCATTGAAATAATGGGGACATGTACTTGTTACGTGTCCCCATTATTTAATAACATATGAAAAAAATAATCGCCTACATCGACGGCCAATATATAAAGATTGAGCCCCATGTCTTGGAGGCCTTGACCCCGGGCCGGTTCGTGGCCCACGGTGTTTTTGAAACCATGCTGAGCATAGGCGGTCAGGTGTTTAATAAGAAAGCCCATGCCGCCCGCATGCGCCGGGGTTTAGAATATTTAAAGATCAGCGCCCGCATACCCACCGACGCTATCATTGAGCAGGTGATAACCGCCAATTATTTTGCCATGTCGCGCGTGCGCGTGATGGTCTGGGAGGAAGGTAAAAAAGTGCACCGGGCTGTCATGGTATTGCCTTATGTATTACCGGTCCAATCATCCTGGCGGGCCTGTTTGATTAAAACCAAAAGACCGGCCAATGCCCGTTTATCGGAAGTTAAGTCGCTGGATTATGGTTTATTCAGCAATGCCCAGGCAGAGGCCAAAGCCCGAGGGTATGACGAGGCTTTATTGCTCAATGCCAAGGGTCATATTTTTGAATCCAGCCGGGCCAATGTGTTCTGGATCAAGGACGGCTTTTTATATACGCCGCCCCTGACTTCCGGATGCTTGAATGGCATCACCCGTCAGTCCATCATCAGCCACGCCCGCCGCTGCAATTTTCCCTTTAAAGAAAAAAAACTCACACCGCAGATGTTAAAGCAAGCCGATCAGGTGTTTTTGACCAACTCTCTTTTCGGCCTTATGCCACTCGCTAAATTCGCAGGCCGCCCTTAAAGAAGACTCGTTTAAATCTTTATTCCTGCCTTGTTTTTTGCCTATTGCACCGCTATACTTAAAGGCATATGCGTGTACGTGTAACATCCATTAATACAGCCGTTATTTTATTCATGACGACGGGGCTGGGCTGGGCCCAAATGTCCCAGCAAAGTGCTTTGCCCGGCAGTCAATGGCAAATGAGCGTCGATGTGATCAAGACTAAGGCACAGATGCTGTCGATACAGAACACGGCATTGACGGAACAATATGATGCCATCAATACACAGATCAATAAATTGACCACGGCCATTGCAGATTTAAAGCAGAAAAACGAAGCTTTGCATCAGTTATTGAAGGATCGCAACGGCAAGACAGACCAGCAGATACGCTTGGAAGAGCTAACCGCCAAGATCAAAACCCAGCAAGTTTTAATGGCCGGACGCGAGGGTGAACTTAATTCATTGGATAAGAAGGTCGCCGATACGCAGAAGAAAATCGATTTAAAGAAATTAAAAATATCCGACATGCAACTGCGCCAGCAATCCAAAGAAGTCGAGGGCAATTTAAAACAAGCCTTGGTGGCGCCGGCACCGGATCAAAGCCAGCTGGATGATCTACGTAAGAAATTGGAGAATGAAAAGACCCAGGAAGTGATGCTGGAAAAACAATTCGCTGATTTAAAGGCTTCCGATCAGCGCAGCAACACCGACGCGCAGACGCTGGACAAGGAAAACAAGGCATTGGTCATACGGCTTGGGCTGTTGCGTGATCAAAAGGCCAAGCAGGTTAAAGCCCCCGTACCCGGCGTCGCCCAGGAAAGCAGCCGTCAGCATTATTACATGATGCGCCAACGCAAGGCGGAGTTGGAAGAAAAGATCCGTATTTATGAGATCAAAGCCGACGGATTGAGGGAGTCACTCACCTCAGGTGCTTCCTGGCCCGCGCAAAAGAAACGGTTGATCCATGACATGGTGCAGGCCGATGCCCATAATCAGCAGATACGTTCCAAAATCAATGATTTGCGCGAGGACATCGCTATTTTAAAAGAACAGATCGCCAAGCTGGAACG
>CAZBJT010000117.1:0-5530 GCA_964492215.1 uncultured Planctomycetales bacterium
ACGGGCCTGTTATGTGTGTAAAAATGAGTTTAAGCGCCTGCATGCATTTTATGATGCCATGTGCCCCAGCTGCGCTGAGTTTAATTATGCCAAACGTTTTCAGACGGCATCCTTGCATGGCCAGGTCGCCTTGATCACCGGTTCACGTTTAAAAATCGGTTATCAGTCGGGATTGATGATGCTGCGTGCCGGGGCCCACGTGATCGCCACGACCCGTTTTCCCGTCGATTCAGCCTTGCGCTATGCCCGTGAAGAAGATTTCCATCAATGGAAAGACCGGCTGCATATTTATGGGTTGGACTTAAGGCATACGCCGAGCGTTGAGCTTTTTTGTAATTATATCGAGGAGAAATATACCCGCCTGGATATTTTGATCAATAATGCCGCGCAAACGGTACGCCGGCCGCCTGGTTTTTATGCGCATTTGATGGCGAATGAAATGTTGGATTATCAAAGCTTGCCGCCGGATGTGCAGGCTTTGCTGCGGCCTTTTGAAGCCTGTAAGAAACAATTATTGCCGAATGCTCAAGGTGCCGCGACACCTGTACCGGCTTTGGCCTGGAATGGGCAAGTGCCCGGCATAGGCTTAAGTGCCTCAGCTAAGCTGTCTCAAATTCCTTATACCCATGACCATGCCATTGCCGTCGAGAAGGTTTTTCCAAAAGGGCAATTGGATGCGGATTTGCAACAAGTGGATTTGCGCGAAACCAATAGCTGGCGTTTGGGCTTAGGGGAGATACCCACCGCCGAGATGATCGAGCTGCAATTGGTCAATGCCATCGCCCCGTTTGTGTTGTGTAATAAATTATCGACGATGATGAAGCGCGAGAACACCGGGCAGAAACATATTGTGAATGTGTCGGCCATGGAGGGGAAGTTCCACCGCTATACAAAAACCGATAAGCACCCGCACACCAATATGGCCAAAGCAGCGCTTAATATGCTCACCCACACATCAGCCAAAGACTTGGTTAAATACGGCATTTTTATGAATGCGGTGGACACCGGCTGGGTGACGGATGAAGACCCTGCGGCTTTGTCCCAGCGCAAACAGGCCGTGCATGATTTTCAGCCGCCTTTGGATATTGTCGACGGGGCGGCCCGGGTGTGTGACCCGTTTTTTCACGGCATCCTTTCAGGGACACATTGGTGCGGTAAATTTCTTAAGGATTATTTCCCTGTTGATTGGTAAGGAGACATTCATGACTATTGATCATAAAGATTTTCAAGTCAAAGAAGGACATAAGGTCAATCTTAAAAAGTGGCCGACCCACATTCAACCGTTTTATAAATCAAAAGATGAGTATCAGCATCTCTTGACCAAACATACCCAAGAGTTAAGTGATTTGCAGAATGTTCTTTACGCCAATAATTGTTATTCCCTCTTATTGATCTTTCAAGCTATGGATGCCGCCGGTAAAGACGGGGCCATTAAGCATGTGATGTCCGGTATTAATCCGCAGGGCTGCCAGGTCTTTAGTTTTCAACACCCCAGCGCCGAGGAGCTTGATCACGATTTTTTGTGGCGCACCACCCGTAATTTGCCTGAACGGGGGCGTATCGGTATCTTTAACCGGTCTTATTACGAAGAAGTATTGATCGTACGCGTGCATCCTGAAGTCTTGGCGGCAGAGAAACTGCCCAATGATTTAGTTGGGCAAAAATCTTTCTGGGATGAGCGCTATCAGTCCATCCGGGGCTTAGAGAAACACCTTTACGCCAATGGTACCCGTATCATTAAATTCTTTTTACATCTGTCAGAAGAAGAGCAACGCCGGCGTTTTCTTCAACGTATTGATGACCCGCAAAAGAACTGGAAATTCAGCGCCGCGGACATTAAAGAGCGGAAATATTGGAAGCAATACATGAAAGCCTATGAAAGCTGTTTAAGTGCAACGAGTACGCTTAAGGCCCCATGGTATGTGGTACCTGCCGATGACAAAGAAAATGCCCGTCTACTTATCTCAAAAATTGTTGTGGATACATTAAAAAATTTAAAAATGTCTTTCCCTGCTATGGATAATCAGCGTCGGGGCGAATTGCAAGCCATGCGTAAATTGCTCGAAGGTAAGGCGAAAAAGAAGACTTAAAGCAGCGACCCCTAATAATTCCTGTGATTCGTTTGACAACCCACCGCGGCTCCGGTAATATTTCCGAACTATTATTAATACTATCTTACAAAATAGGTTACTTTTATGTTCTGGAAAAGATTGTTCGGCCGTTTCTTTTATTCTAATGACAACCGGGATGCCATTGTCTTGGTGGTGGATTCTAACCGGATGGATTTAGCCAGTACCGCACGTGCGGTGATTGATGGCGGGTATAATGTGCTTAAAGCATCCAATGGGAAAAGCGGCTTGGCCTCGGCTGTGCAGCATAAACCGGATTTGATCATTTTTGATTTTAAATTGGAAGACATGCCCGGCCATGATTTTTGTCATCAGTTAAAGACAGAAGCCGCGACCCAGGAAATTCCCGTCATTGTCCTCACCGATGTCAATACGTCGCAAGCCATTCTGGATGCTTATGAGCAGGGGGTGGAGGATTACTTTCTTAAACCCATCAATAGAAAATTCCTGCTTAATGAGATCGACCGGGTGTTGCGCCTCACAGCCCAGTTGCGCAATAATCATAAGTAAGGTAAAATACAACCATTCATGGCACATCCCAAACCTTTTAATTTTAAAGCGTTGCTGAGAAAAGACGGCACCCTGAATGCTCACGGCCCGCGTGGCCGGCACAGGATCTTTTCAGACACGTATCATTATTTCCTGGGCCTGTCATGGGCAAGGTTTTTGGGCCATATTGTCGCCATTTATTTTCTGACTAATTTACTCTTTGGCGTTCTATATTTCATTGATGGGGTAGATGCCTTAGGGGATGGAAATGCCACAGGCATAGCCCGCTTTAAGCATTGTTTTTTCTTAAGCGTTGAGTCCATGAGTGCGATTGATTATGGCCGCGTCCAGCCGGCAAGTATGCCCACCTACATCCTCATGACCTGCCAGGCGCTTTTGGGGATACTGACATTGGCCACCATCACCGGTTTATTCTATGCCCGCTTTGCTCGCCCGACGGCACGGTTGATCTTCAGCAATAAAGCCATCATCGGGACGCATAATGGCCGGCCGTGTTTTTATTTCAGGGTGGCTAATGAACGTTTAAACCAGATTGCTGAAGCCCGCATGACATTGACGTTGACCCGCAATGAGGTCAGCCACGAAGGGGAGCATTTCCGCCGCTTTTATGAACTTCAACTCGAACGCGACTATTCACCCCTTTTTGCCTTAAGCTGGACGGTGCGGCATGTTATTAATGAGAATAGCTTTTTGTTCGGGATGGATGAAAAGAAAATGCGGGAGAGCCAGACAGGTATTGTGGCGTCACTGTCCGGTTTGGATGAGACGGTGTCCCAACCGATTGTGGCCCGTCATACGTATAGTGCCGATGATATTGTTTATAATAAGCGTTTTAAGGATATTCTTGTGTGGCATGACAAGAAAGTGCACATTGATTTAAAGGGCATTCATGATGTGCATGAAATAGAGATCAAAGGCATCGGGCAAGCCGCTGACTAGAATCCTATTCATTTTCCCGTTTGATCTCATTGATCGTGATTTCTCCGTCATTAATACTTAAGCACACCACGATCGGGGCACAGCAGATCTCACAGTCCACCACAAACTCCTGGGCATGACCGCCCGTGATATCCACCTGCAGCAAGTTGCTCCCCCCGCAATAAGGGCAAAGAAATTCTTCATGTTGTTCTAATGACATACAATTATAGTAGCACAAATTCAACTGTAGCAAAATAGCCGGCATTGTAGTACACTTAACCCCTTATGGCACTTATCAGTTTACAGGAAATCAGTTTAGCTTTCGGAGGTCCGCTGCTTTTTGAGGGCTTAAGCCTGCAATTAGAACGCGGTGAACGGGTGGCGTTGCTGGGTCGTAATGGTGTTGGTAAAACAACGCTCATGAAGGTCATGGCCGGCCAGGTCGAGATCGACAAGGGAGAAATCGTCTATCAAAAGGGCGTTAAAGTAACCCATTTGCCGCAGGAAGTGCCTCACGATATCACCGGTACGGTGTTTGATATTGTCTTTGCCGGTTTGGGCGAACGTGCCAAGCTTTTGACCGATTATCATCATGTCACCCACCGTTTGCATACCGAACACACCCCGGAATTAATGCGTGAATTAGACCGCTTGCAGAATGAACTTAACAATACCGATGGCTGGGATTTGAATACTGAAGTTGAGGATGTCTTAACTCAAATGAAATTAGATGGTGAGGCTGAATTTGAAACCCTTTCCGGTGGGCAAAAACGCCGCGTTCTTTTAGCTCGGGCCTTGGTCATTAAACCTGAGATTTTGCTTTTGGATGAGCCCACCAACCATTTGGACATCGACACCATCAATTGGTTGGAAAGTTTCTTAAAGACATATCCCGGCACCTTGTTTTTTGTGACGCATGATCGCATGTTCATGACCCATTTGGCCACCCGCATCGTCGAGCTTGATCGCGGCAAAATATTCAGCTGGGCTTGTGATTATAAAATATTCTTAGAGCGTAAGCAAATGGCCTTAGAGATTGAAGCGGCTCAGCGTTCAGATTTTGATAGAAAATTAGCTGAAGAGGAAGTGTGGATACGTAAAGGTGTGAAAGCCCGCCGTACCCGCAATGAAGGCCGGGTCAAAGCGCTCGAGCGCATGCGTGAAGAGAAATTAAATCAGCGCCAGATCATCGGCAAGGCCCGCATCCAGGCCCAGGAAGCGGAAGGCTCCGGTCATTTGGTCATTAAGGCCGCCCATTTAGGATTTAGTTATGGTGATAATTGCCTCATTAAAGATTTTTCTACCCAGATTATGCGCGGGGACAAGATCGGCGTCATCGGTGCGAATGGTACCGGAAAAACGACCTTATTGCGTATCTTGCTTGGAACATTAGAACCAGATAAAGGCAAGGTCCGCTTAGGTACCAATTTGGAAATTGCTTACTATGATCAGCTGCGCGAGCAATTGGATGAAGAAAAAAGCGTGATCGAAAATGTCAGCAAGGGTGGCGACAGTGTCACGATCAACGGCAGGCCGCGTCACATTATCGGTTATTTACAGGATTTTTTATTTACACCGGACCGGGCCCGCACGCCGGTGAAGGTGCTTTCCGGTGGCGAGCGCAACCGTCTTTTCTTAGCACGTCTTTTTACGCAGCCGTCTAATTTCCTCATCATGGATGAGCCCACCAATGATTTGGATATTGAGACCCAGGAATTATTAGAAGAGCTCTTGATGGAATATTCCGGCACATTGATTTTGGTCAGCCACGATAGGGCTTTTCTGAATAATGTGGTTGCCTCAACCATTGTGTTAGAAGGCAAGGGTGAAGTGTATGAATACCCCGGCGGTTATGATGATTGGTTAGCCCAGCGTAAAGCTGCGGTCAAGCCAGGGGGTGTAGCAAAGCCCAAGGTCAGCAAAGAGGCTGAAAAGTTACAAAAGCCCATTGCCGTGCGTAAACTTTCTTTTAA
>CAZBJT010000118.1:0-5509 GCA_964492215.1 uncultured Planctomycetales bacterium
GAAAAGATCAAAAAAATAATAAATTTTTAAGGTTTTTATATGTCAGGCCAAAGTCATTACATGATCAAACCTTTTGTTTCGGAAGAATTGTTAAAGAAGTTAAAGCAGCTTTTACCGGAAGATCCTACGGCCAATCTTTGTTGTATATTTTGATAAGCCTGATGGTTTAACTATATGGAGAAATGTTTTTTAAAATTCAGTAGCGCCATGTATACTGAACACCGTTTATGAAAATCCTCGGTCGATTTTTATATGCGGTCTTTTTTATTTGTTTTACAACCCATGGCTCTGCCTTGTCATGGGCCGGATCAACCAATGACAGTGGTGTTTTGTTAAATCCGGTCATCGTTTCCGCATACCGTGCCCCTGCCACGTCCGATCATATTGCCGACCAGGTCGACGTTCTGACCGCCGAAGATTTACAGAAATTACCCGTCCATAATTTAGCCGAAGCGCTCAAGTATATGCCGGGGGTGGATATTCAAGACAGCGGGCCGTTCGGTCAGGCGACAGCCGTGTCCATCCGCGGGTCTAATTCGCGCCAAGTACTGGTGATGGTCGACGGCATCCCTTTTAATACGCAATTATCCGGCCAGGCCAACTTAAGCCGCATCCCCATTGAAAATATCCAGCAAATTGATGTGATTAAGGGGGGCGCTTCCAACATGTGGGGTTCCAGCTTAGGCGGGGTCATCAATGTCATCACCAAGCCCGCGGGCACGACCAAGCGGCCGCATGGCCATTTAATTACGAGTTTCGCCCAATTTGCCGCCACCAAGAACAGCCTCGATTTAGATGGCAAGCTGGGTGACTTGGGGTATTCCACGTTCGGCAGTTTTCTTCATGCCGACGGTAATTTAGCGGATTCACGCACGGAAGAAATCAAGAACTTCACTAAATTAAAATACGATTTTAACCAGACAACCGCCATCAAAGCGGAGTTTGGTTATAGCGGCGCACAATTACGTTATGGCCCCACCAACACCCGCCGTATTTTCGATCAGCCCTATATTTCCCGCTATGGCATGACGGAACTTAAGGTGGACCATGTTGATAACCATCTCAGTGCTGCATATAAGTACAATGATCAGGATGTAACCGCCGATACTTATAATTCATCAACACGGGCCTTGGTTTCATCCACGGTCAGCCATGATCTTTATCAGGGTATCAGCCTTAATGATGTGCAGGAGTTAACCAGTGACCGCCTATTAACAACCGGCCTGGATGCCGACTGGCATGTGCTGAAGTCAACTAACTATCTCCAGAAAGCGGAAGCATTAAATACGCAGGCACCTTATGCTAATCTGCTTTGGCAGATTGATGATTGGGATTTTGTTCCGGGGGTGCGCTATGACCATAATAGCCATTTTGGATCTCAATTAAGTCCCAGTTTCGGCACGGTCTATCATGTGCCTATCTGGGAAGGCGGTTTGGTGCGGGCCAAGGCATCCAGGGTTTTTAGTGCCCCGCCGCTGTTATGGCTTTATAACAGCGACCCTTCCGTTTTGGTGGCACCGAATCCGGACTTAAAAGCAGAAAGGGCCATGCTTTATGAGGCAGGTGTAGAAGGCCCTCTCATGGTGCACGGGCTTAAAGGAAAACTTGATCTTTACCGGTCGGACGTTAAAGATGCGATTGCCCCGGTATTGACCAATGGTCTTTTTCAAAGCCGTAATTTTAAAAAATTTGTGCGCCAGGGAGGGGAAGCCCGCTTGGATTATACGATCAGCGACCAATGGTCTTTATTTACGGCAGCCGCCTTCAATGATGTGCGCAATGTGCAGGACAAAACCATTGTACGGGATGCAGGCATTACCCGTGAGAATTTCAAATGGGGCTCGTCGTACAGCTGGCCGTGCGGTTTGACCGTGCATCTGGAAGGGTATTATAACCGCTGGAGTTCGACGCCTGAGCAGGCTAATGACCGAAAGCCTATTTGGGACGGGCGCCTGACGGAAGATATCCATAATATTTTTCCCGATGTCGATATGGAACTTTTTCTTAATTTATATAATATTTCCAATAGCAAGTATTGGTCCTCACCTACTTTTCCTTTGCCCGGGCGTTATGTTGAAGGCGGCATGTCGCTTAGTTTTTAACCATGAACAGCGGCCTAAAATCAATAAATGTCAGTCCAAAGTCCTATCCAGTCATATTTTATTCATTTATCTTTGGTAAAGTATGAACCGTCCTAAGGTCGCCTTTAAGCCATTGTCAACAGCACCCAAAACCTGTTTAATTCTTATAATGACAACGGTGTTAGCCTTATCTGCTTCAGGGATCAAAAAGCCCCCTATTACCCACGCCCATTATGGTGGGACATTGGTATGGGGAACCATCAACCCACCAACGATCATCAACCCTGTTTTGACTTCGCACAGTGTTTCTGCCCCCTTGTTAAGCCTGGTGTTTGATTCCCTGGTGCGTATTGACAGCGATGGCCGTATTGTCCCGGGCCTGGCCCGGTCCTGGGATATTTCCAGCGAGGGGTTACAATACACATTCCATCTTCAACCGCACGTTTATTTTCATGATGGTGTGGAGTGCACGGCAGAGGATGTTAAATACACCATTGAGGCCATACGAGATCCATTAAACCAGTCATCGTGGCGTACGGATACGGCATTAATAGATCATTTGGATATCCTTGACCGGTACACCCTGCGCATTGTTTTAAAACAACCCTCTGCGCATTTTTTAGTCCGGTTGATCATCGGTATATTGCCCGAGCATTTATACAAAGGCACACGGTTGGCCGGTAATGTGCATAATTATTTCCCCATAGGCACTGGGCCGTTTCGTTTTCAGTCGTGGAAACATACAACTAATGAAATAGTATTGACGGCAAACAGGGTTTATTTTGAAGGCCGTCCTTATTTGGACCGGATCGTTATAAAAACTTACCCCGATAATGCCGCCTTATGGGCGGCACTGATGCGTGGTGAACTGGATTTGGTTAAATTCCTTAACCGGCAAGATTATGAAGTCTTAAGTAAAGACCCTGCCTTTCGGACCTATCAGATCCCCAGCGGTACGTATTTTGCCATTGTTTATAATACGCATAATCATTTATTGCATGACCACGATTTGCGCTGTGCCATCAATTATGCGATCGACCGCAAATCCCTGATGGAAAGGGCCGGCATCAGCGGGGTGGAAAGCAATGGGCCTTTTTATCCGGAATCCGACGGCTTTAATAAAAAGGTGGAGACGGCTTCTTATAATCCGGTGCGGGCCCGGTTGCTTTTGGCTGGTCGCGGGTGGAAATTGGGGAACGATGGTCTCCTTGAAAAAGACCAAGAGCCTTTGATGCTCACCATGCTGGTCAATAAGAATAGGCCTGATTGCCGCCAAATGGCCCTTATTTTGCGCCAGCAATTGTCAGAGGTCGGGATAGGCCTGAAGGTCATTTTTTATGATAATGAGAATCAATTGACAAAGGATTACCTCGATAGGGTCGGGGCGCACATGTGGTTACGGATGTTTTTAGGCGGCCAGAACAATTTGAAACCGGAGGATGTAACGCGCAGCTGGTATTCAGCCTCCAGTGAATTCGGCCGCCTTTGGTCTTACCAGGACGATGGCATTGACCGGTTATTTGAACAGGGGCTGTTGATTAAGGATGACCGGCAACGCGCGGCTATATATCAAAAGATCCATGCATTGGTCTATGAAGACCAGTCTGCATGTTTTTTATTTTTTTCTGTGACCTATCACGCGGTGGCTGCCAAGGTGGCCAATACCGAAGATTTTTTCACCGTCCATATGCCAGGTGAAGTGCTTAAAAACTGGCTTATCAATGATGAAAGGAGGTGAAATCATGGAGATTATCAATTATGGCAGTGATGATCTGAATGAAATGGCTGCGTTGCAATGCTGTTGGCCGCCGGGGTCAGAGAACTTGGAGCTTCCCGTCCAATAGGGTGTAAGGAGAATTCCACGCCGGGGCAGGTTCCATGCCCGGCGTGGCCCTTAATAGAATAAACAGGAGCCGCCCATGCAATTTTCTTTTCACACCATCATTATTCCCGATTACCCGGACCCCGGCGACCATTTATTGTATAACACCCGTTCTCAAGCCATGGTCAAGATCAGCGAGGAGCTTAAAGATGCCGTTGATCATTTTGGCAGTGCCGATTATTTTCATTTGCGTTTTAAATATGCGGAAGAGATCGTCCAGTTGCATAAACAAGGCATTTTAACTATTGATGACGAGGAAGATCTTGCCAGGCTTAAGGCGCACATGGAGCAGATCAAGTACAAGACCAATGTCAATGCCTATCCCGTGACCATCCTGACTACCTTTGCCTGTAATTTTAAATGCGTGTATTGTTTTGAAGAAAGCTCGCGGGTCAATGAGAAAATGAGCATGGAAACTTCCGAGCAGACCATGGACTGGCTCAAGGCCAAAATACTTAAACTTGGGTACCGCAGCCTTTATTTGAATTTTTACGGCGGGGAACCCTTGCTTAATAAACCCATCCTTGAATATATTGCCACCTCCATGAAAGTGTGGTGTGAAAGCCGCGGCATTGAATTCAAATTCATGATGCAAACCAACGGTTATTTGATGACACCGGAATTGATTGACCGTTACTTAGGATTTGGTTTGCATCAGGTGCGCATTTCCGTGGACGGGGTGGGCGAGGAGCATGACAAACACCGCCCGTTGCGCGGGGGTGGCAGCACCTTTGATGTCATCATGAAGAACATCGTTGCTTCTTGCGATAAAGTACCCATCGGTATATCCGTCAGTTTTGACAAGGGCGAGATAGGCCATATAGAAAAGCTTTTTGCCTATTGCCGTGAGAGGGGAATCATTCATAAATTGGGCCGTTTTATTTTTTCGCCCATTCACGCGACATTAGGGCCCAAGGGCGAAACCGAAAAGATTCAAAACGCCCATTGCCTGTGCAATTATGAAGATGCTTCTTTAGTGGAGGCGAACCGCCGTATCAGGGAATTGATGATCAGCAATGGCCTGGAGATGAAAAGCGGCATGTCCACGTCTGTCTGCCCGGTGACACGCAATGAGTCAGGATTGATCATTGACCAGCAAGGGCGCATTTTCAAATGCAACTCCATGTTAGGGCATCCGGAATTAGCCACGGGCCATGTTAAGGACAATGAATATAATCAACAGCATCAGACTTTTGTGCATTTGGATGTTTATAATCAATGCCCCCAGGATTGTACGTATATGCCGATGTGTTCAGGGGGATGCCGGTTATCGTCGTTTTTGAAAAACCAGAATTTTCGCACGCCTGCTTGCCATAAACCGTATTTAAATAAAATGGCCCCTGAGATCATCAAACAAGAGTATCAAATGCGGGTAAGCAAAAAATTATCAGGGGTCTCATGAGTTGGGAGAGGATATGGCGGCAATCCCCGTTGCTATGGACAGTCCTTCTTACCGGCTCTTGTGTGATCAATGCATTGGCCTATGTCTGGCCGTGGGCGGTGAAAGTCTGCCTTGACCGTATCGGTCATGGGGAGCCAATGCCTT
>CAZBJT010000119.1:0-5507 GCA_964492215.1 uncultured Planctomycetales bacterium
GCGATGTATCGATTTTAGGCAAGGAAGCTTGAGTGGATGAGGGAATGCCGAAACTTTTTTGTTTCGGCATGGTCAAATTTGTTTGAGCTGGTTATTTCAGAGAAATAACCAGCGAGTTATTTGACCACCGAATCCACGAAAGACCCTTGCCGGCTCCCCACGAGTTTTCACCCGAGAAGAGCAAAATCGATCCTGAGCGAAAAGACATTAAATGTGTTCATAGCCCCGAGCAAATAATTAAATTACGCTAGGTGTCTGGAATTAGAAAAAAAGAAAGCCATCTTAGATACAAGATGGCTTTCTTTTGATTATGCGAAACTGATTTACCTGCGGTTACGATTTCCGCCGCTGCCGCTGTTACCGCTGCTATGACCGCCGCGTGGGCCGCCGCTTCGATGGCCTTCGCTGCTGCGGCCTTTAAAGCCGCTGCTGCGTCCGCCTTCACTGCGCCCACCTTCTTTACGAGGACCGCTGCCATAACCGCCACGAGAGCCACCATAGCTGCGATTGCCGCCACCGCTACTACCGCGGTTAGAACCACGGCGAGGGCCTGACGAACCGCTGCCTGCTTGGAATTGTTCTAATGGAACCGTCGGATGTGAGCTTGCCACGGGCAAGGATTTATTGATCATGCGTTCAATGGTTTTGACATCGCTTTTTTGATCGGGGGTTGCAAAGGAAATGGCATGGCCTTTGTGGCTGGCACGTCCGGTGCGTCCGATGCGATGGATGTAGTTTTCAGCATCATCCGGAAGATCGAAATTGATGACTAATTCAATGCCTTTGACGTCGATACCGCGGGCGGCAATATCAGTTGCAACCAAGATGCGGTATTGGCCGCGCTTAAATCCTTCCAAAGCTTCCCGGCGTTGGCTTAAGGAACGATCCGAATGGATTTCTGCAGCTTTATGCCCTAAACCACGCAGGACTTTATTTAACTTGGCGCATCCGAATTTGGTGCGCGAGAAAACAAGGACCGGGCCTGCATATTTGGCCAAAACGCTGGCTAATAAATCATGCTTTAATTCTTTGCGCACGATATAAAGTTCCTGGCTGATATTTTCTGACAGGGTGCCCGCCGGTGCGATTTCAACTTGCACGGGCAATTTCATGTAACTACGGGCAATTTGCATGACCGTATCAGGCATTGTCGCTGAAAACAGCATGGTTTGACGGTCGGTTGATACATGCTGCATGATGCTCTGGATTTGCGGCGCAAAGCCCATGTCCAACATGCGGTCAGCCTCGTCGAGCACAACGATTTGAATGTAATTTAATTTTAATGTTTTTTGTTTTACGTGATCGATCAGCCGCCCGGGGGTACCGATAATGACGCGCGGATTCATTTTCAAAGACTGGATTTGACGCCCCATGGAGTCACCGCCGATAAAGACCGTGGTTTTGATTCCTAAAATAGGGGAGATCTTACGTAAACTTTCATCGACCTGCACCGCTAATTCACGGGTAGGGACGACAATAAGCGCGCGGCCTTTGATTTGGGCCAAACGCTGCAAGATCGGAATACCAAAAGCCATGGTCTTGCCGGTACCGGTTTGGGCGATACCCATCACGTCTTTGCCTTCAAGTCCAAGCGGAATTGCTTTAAGCTGGATCTGGGTCGGGGTGGTGAATTTGAGTTTGTCTAAGGCTGAGATGATGCTAGGCGCAATACCTAACCCGTCAAACGTTGTGGTGGTTTGAGTCATGATACTTCTTTCTGTAAGATAATACGTTATCCCCAGCGAAAGACGCGGGGAAGACCTCAAAATGAGATCAGACCCCGTTTAGTACCAAATTTTTTTGATTCGTGCTAAGGCCCTATTTAGGTAGGCAATTTACTTATGCAAATTCGGGGTTTTATTACTGAAGAGAGGATAACACTATTTCCTCGAATATGCAAATTTCTTTATTTTTTCATAACATTTGCTTTGCCCAACGGCGGTTACATACTAGAATGGCTTTCATGAGTGAACATCAGATATTTATTTTTCTTGTTCAGGTTTTCCTGCTATTGGGCTTGGCCCGATTGCTCGGGGAGGTCTTTAACCGTTTCCATCAGCCCGCTTTGACGGCTGAGATTTTTGTAGGTATTTTTTTAGGCCCCACCTTATTAGGCCGTTTTCTGCCGCAGGTGCAAGGGTATATCTTCCCTAACGATCCTTTGCAGCAAAATATGCTGGAGACCGTGGCCTGGTTGGGCGCATTTTTCCTATTATTAGAAACCGGCCTTGAGATCGATTTTTCCAGCGCCTGGCGCCAGCGGGGTGATGCGCTTAAGATTGCCATTGCCGGTATCGTTATACCTTTTGTCCTGTCTTTTGCCTTGGCCTGGTTTTTGCCCGAACAATTGTTAGTAACACCGTCGACGAAATTGATTTTCACCTTATTTATGGCAACGGTTTTTACGGTGAGTGCCATGCCTATTACGGCACGGGCTTTGCATGATTTGAATTTATCCAAGACCGACTTAGGGTTTTTGATCATGTCGGCTCTGTCGGTCAATGACATCATCGGCTGGTTATTGTTTGCGGTGGTGTTCGGTTTTTTTGTTGAAGCTAATGCTCAAATGAGTCAAACCATGGCCATGTTCGGCGGGGCTTTAGTATTTGTGTTCTTGTGTTTGACGTGGGGCCGGCGTTTGAGCAATGCCGTGGTCGATGGGATTAAGCAATTAAAATTGCCTGAGCCAGGCAGTTCATTGACATTCATTTTTTTATTGGGAGTTTTGTGCGCCGCCATTGCCCAGAAAATAGGTTTAAACGCTTTATTTGGGTTCTTTTTAGCCGGTATTGTCGCCGGGGAAGCCAAAGGTCTTTCCGAGCGCACCCGTCAGGTCATCTCCCAGATGGTGTATGCCATTTTTGTTCCTTTGTTTTTTACGTCCATCGGTTTAAAGGTGGATTTTTTTAAGGATTTTGATTTCTTCTTAGTTTTGTTTGTGACTGTCGTCACGATTGGTGTGCGTTTTTTAGGAGCTTGGGTCGGGATTTTATTTACCAAGGTGCCTAAAGGTAACCGGTCTGTGGTGGCCATTGCACATACGCCGGGCGGCATGATGGAGATCGTCATGGGGCTTTTGGCCTTGCAGCATCATTTGATTACGCCAAAGATATTTATTGCTGTTGTTTTTGGTGCTCTTATTACAGCGGTGATCATGGGGCCATGGTTGACCTTTGCCGTTAATCGTCGGCGCCAGGTGAGCGTATTTGAATTTTTTACCCGCCGTGGCTTGGTTATGCCGCTTAAAGTCGCCACGCGTGATAATGCCATTGAAGCTTTAAGTACGGTTGCGGCTGAGGAGATACATACCTATGATGCCGCAGCTATCACTGCCGCGGTATTAGAGCGTGAGAACTTGATGGGCACGGCCATTGAAGAGGGCATTGCGGTGCCGCATGCGCGCCTGGAGGGTTTGCGTAAACCGGTGGTGATTTTTGCCCGGTCTTTGTCAGGTATTGAGTGGAACTCGCCGGATGGCAAGCCGACCCAATTTATCTTTTTGATTTTGACCCCGTTGGAAGATGATAATGCCCAGTTGCAGGTCTTGCGTGCCATTGCCAAGGTCATGCTCAATCCCGTTAATGCCAAAGCCATCCTTAATGCCAAAGATGCAGGGGAGACCTGGGATATTTTCCAGTCTGCCTTTACGTCGCTGTATGTTCAAAAGCGTTGATGAAATCTGATTTGCGTTTATCCGCACTTATGCTATAATCACCCCCTTATGATCTCAGTTAATAATGTTTCCCTACAATTCGGCAAGCGTATCCTCTTTGACGGGGTTAATATCACCTTTAACCCGGGCAATTGCTACGGCATTATCGGGGCCAATGGTTCGGGCAAATCCACGTTTTTAAAGCTCCTTTCCGGTGACCTGGATTCGACCGGAGGCACCATTGCGGTCGGTTCCGGCAAGCGTATTTCAGTGTTGCGCCAGGATCAGTTTGCCTATGACGCCTACACTGTCCTTATGACCGTTATTATGGGCCATAAAGAGCTTTATAAGGTCATGAAGGAGAAAGACGACATTTACGCCAAGGTGGATTTTTCTGATGCAGACGGCATGCGTGCTTCTGAATTGGAAGCCCAATTCGCCGAGATGAATGGCTGGGATGCTGAAGTGGAAGCCGCTAAATTATTAAATGATTTAGGTATTACTGAAGGCATGCATCAGCAGCTCATGAGCACGCTTGAAGGTTCACAAAAAGTGCGCGTGCTTTTAGCCCAGGCTTTATTTGGTAACCCTGATATTTTGATCCTTGATGAGCCGACCAACCATTTGGATATTGATACTTGCAATTGGTTAGAAGAATTCCTGATTAATTTTGATAATACGGCGATCGTGGTTTCGCATGACCGTCATTTCTTAGATAAAGTGTGTACGCATATTTGTGACATTGATTTTAATAAAATAACGGCATTTACCGGTAATTATTCTTTCTGGGCTGAAGCCAGTCAATTGGCCTTACGCCAGCGTTCCGATCAAAATAAGAAAACAGAAGATAAGCGTAAAGAATTGCAGGATTTTATTGCCCGTTTTTCGGCCAATGCATCCAAAGCCAAGCAGGCGACCTCGCGTAAGAAAATGCTCGAAAAATTAACTTTAGATGAAATTAAGCCGTCGTCCCGCAAATATCCTTTTATCAATTGGAAGCCGGAACGTGAAGCAGGCAATGATGTCTTACATATTGAGAATTTGACCAAGACCCTTGACGGTGTTGTCATGTTTAAGAACTTTTCTTTGCACGTCAATAAGGGTGACAAAATTGCTTTTGTGGGCCCTAATGATTTGGCCAAGACAAATTTATTTCAGATTCTAGTCGGTGAAGTGCAGCCGGATAGCGGTTCTTTTAAATGGGGTGTGTCAACCACCCAGGCCTACTTCCCTAAAGAAAACAGGAAATATTTCGACGTAGATTTAAACGTGGTGGATTGGCTGCGTCAATATTCAATTGAGAAAGATGAAAATTTTGTGCGCGGCTTTTTAGGGCGCATGTTATTTACAGGGGAAGAGTCCCTTAAATCAGTGAAGGTGCTTTCCGGTGGTGAAAAGGTGCGTTGCATGTTCTCTAAGATGATGTTGACCAATGCCAATGCCTTGGTGCTCGATGAGCCCACCAACCATTTGGATTTGGAAGCCATTACGGCCTTGAACAAAGGTCTGGAAACTTTTCCTGGAACGATTTTATTTTCATCCCATGACCATCAATTAGTACAGACGGTAGCCAATCGTATCGTTGAATTGACCCCTAATGGGTTTATCGACCGTGTGGGCTTGCCTTATGATGAGTATTTGGAAGATGAAAAATTGAAAGCTTTGCGGCAAGATTTGTATGGAAGTTTGAGTAGTAAATAGTAATTTTGTGGTAACGGAGAGGTGGGCAAGGTTGCTGGAAAATCTTTGGAAGCTTGCATAACTCTCTCCTTTTTCTTGTATTTGATATAGTAATTGATTTGGTACGGAGAGGTGGCCGAGTGGTTGAAGGCGCACGCCTGGAAAGCGTGTGGAC
>CAZBJT010000120.1:0-5473 GCA_964492215.1 uncultured Planctomycetales bacterium
TCAAACACATGGGCGGTTGATCCGGGTAATTCTTCTTCAATGCGTTCTTTGATGTCGTGAATTGTCATTTCTTATAATTCTTTCTAAACCATTCAATGATGTCCATTGATTCGTAAAGGGCTTTGCCATCAATGACCAGACAGGGGACTTGGCCCTTGCCGCCGATTTTGATCAATTCATCCTTAAAGGCCGGGTTTTGATGTATGTCCTTCATGGGGACAGTGATGCCTTCTTTGTTCAAGAAGTCGCGCACCTTGGCACAATACGGGCAGCCGGCAAAATGATAGAGGGTAAGATTCATAGGGTTCCTTATTATTTTATCAATTTTTCCACAAAATCAATGACTTTTTCTTCCAGGCGGCCATTGGTTAAGTTGTTCATTTCCTGCAGGCAGGTGGGGGATGTGACATTGACCTCGATCAAATAATCACCCAGAATATCAATACCGACGAAATAAAGCCCCAGTTTTTGCAAATGGGGTTTGAGTGTCTCGGCAATTTGGCGGTCACGGTTATTGATGGTGGTGGGCATGGGCTTGCCGCCGGCGTAGAAATTATTGCGGTGTTCACCCTCGCCATGCATGCGCAGCACAGCCCCTAGGATTTCTCCATTGAGCAAGAGGATGCGTTTATCGCCATTTTTGGCTTCCGGCACATATTTTTGCAAGATGACGCTTTGGCCGTAGAATTTAGTCAAAGTCTCCAAAATAACATTGGTGTTGGTATGTCCGTGTTCAATGCGAAAAACACTTTGCCCGCCAAAAGCATTGGTGGGCTTGGCGATCACATCTTTATGCTGGGCCACAAATTCCAATAAATCGTGCTTATTATTGGAGACGATGGTCACAGGGATAATGTCCTTGAATTGCGTCACCCATATCTTTTCATTGACGGTGCGCACGCCATTGGGGGCATTGATGACCGCGATGTGTTTGGGCAAAAGGTCTAAGAACCAGGTGTTCATTAAATACTGCTCATCAAACGGAGGGTCAGGGCGGATAAAGACCGCGTGAATATCGTCCTGTGAAAGCCGTAAGGTGTGCTCTTCAATGAACGGCTCATGGGCGATGTTCTGAGGCTTGACCTTGATTACGTGAAAATAGAGTTTGCTGTCGATTAAGCTAATGCCGTCTTTGGGTAAATAATAAACCTCATGACCTTTGCGATGAGCCCCCAGCATGAGCATGAAGGTGGTGTCTTTCTCAAAGACGATATTTTCTAAAGGGTCCATTAAGAAGAGGAATTTCATTTTATTTTTCCTTCCAGTTCTTTGATCTCACGGCTGACGGCAATGCCGCCGATACGCGCCAAAATACGATAAATATCGAAGATGTTCAAATTATGCGCAATCCCGCAATCTTTGCCGTATTTATCCAAATGCGGGCACATCTTTTGAAAGCCCATGCCGCCGGGGGCATTTAAATTTTCACGTGAGCCTTTTCCGGTGTGGTAACGGTAAAATCCGCCGACGAAATTATTATCGACCTGATAAATACACACCTCGCAGGGGCTTTCTTCGATGCGATGGATGGTGGGGACACCTTCCTGCAGGAGGAAGCGGGTGATGGTTTGCGCACCCTTGCCGCGTAAGAGGTCATTGCGTTTTTTGCTGTTTAAGGCCAGGATTTGTTTAGGATCTTCAATGGGCACAACACCCATGCCATACGTTCCCGAATCAGCTTTGATAAAAATAAACGGCTTGGTGTCGATGTCATGCTCTTTATATTTGGCCTGTATTTGTTCAAAGAGTTTGGTGGCGGCCACATAAAGGCGCTGTTGGTCGGCGTCATTGTTAACGTCCACATGGTCGACGACCTCATAGAGGCAGGTGAATTGCCAAGGGTCGAGCCCGACGATATAAGCAAATTCTTTCATCAGCTCATTGGTGTGACGGAAATGCTCGGATTTAAGCCGTGAATGCCAACCGGCATAAATAGAGGGGTAAATAGGGATGTTGGTTTCGCGCAGTGAGTCAGGAATACCTGCTGAGAGGTCATTGTTCATGAGGATAAGATCAAAGGAGGACTGGCCTTCTTTGATCTTATTGATGATGCGTTTAAAGCAATAGATTTTGACCGTCGCACCCGTGGCTGTTTCCAGTTCAAGGGCATTGGCGGCTTGTTCACAAAAAGAAGGTTCATTGGTAAAGAAGGTGGCAATGATCACATTAAAACCGGCCTTAGTGATGATGTCCTGCAAAATACGGATATTTTCCAGATACCAGGTATTGCGGGTATGTTCCTCGGCGGCAATGATGATATTCTTAGCCTGAGGCTGGCGTTTGATGATGGCATTCTTAAATAGCTCAACAGCGTCGGCTAAGCCATGCTCACAGACATTATTAAAACCGGCCGGAAACAGGTTGGTGTCCACGACCGCAATCTTAAAGCCGGCATCCCGGATGTCGACCGATGTATAAATAGGGGTATGAATGCTTTCATGCTTACGCAGCCATTGATTGACCTCGTCAAGCTGGGTCTGAATGCACTTAACGCACATGTTGCCGGAGAAATGATTGATGATTTCGAGGGTTTTATTCATGACAATAAGTATATCATAATTTCGGGATGTGCACTTAATTCTTGATGCAGGCGGGAGTGCTGTTAGAATAAACCTTATCTATGGTTAAAGCACAAATCGAAAAGATATTACAGGAGAAATTTCAGCCAACTTTTTTGGAAGTCATCGATGACAGCGCCAAACACGCCGGTCATGCCGGGGCAAGTCAAGGCGGCCATTATAATGTCATCATCGTCTCCGCCGCCTTCGAAGGCAAAAAACTAATCGACCGCCACCGCCTGATTTACCAAGCCGTAGAACCCATTAAAGCTAAAATCCACGCCCTAGCCATCCAAACCAAGACGCCATAATTCCAGACACCTAGGATAATTTAATTAGATTGAAATTCCCCAGCGCTTAATTAAGTGGTGTACGTCCCTACTTTTCTTATGAGCGTAATTTATAGCCGATTTTAAATAAATAGACGGTGGCGAAAAAGAAAAGGGCAGCCATGCTTAAGCTGAGTGCGGCGCAGATGGCTATGGGTGTGTCGGTCACGCCGGTCATGCTGTAACGGACACCTGCAACGAGGTAATAGATAGGATTAAAGTGAGAAATGAGCTTAAGGGCCGGCGGCAGCATGGACATGGGGTGAAAGACGCCGCCCAGCAAAGCCATGGGCACGATCACATAAATATTCCACATCGACAGCATACCAAAATCTTCCGCCCATAAAGCCCCCATCATCCCCGCACAAGAAAAAATTACAGAGATCATCAGCATAAAATACATAAGTAGGACCGGATGCATGATGCTGCTGGGCGCAAAGAATAGGGAAATCAGCCAGACACCCAGGCAAACAATGAGGCCGCGTGCCACACCGCCAGCCAGCAACCCTAAGACCATTTCGATATAGGACAAAGGGGAGAGCAGGATCTCCTGGATATGGTTATGCCAGCGCCCGATAAACAGCGACGATGAAGTGTTTTCATAAGAACTGGAAATTAGATGCATGGCCATGAGGCCGGGGACGATAAAATTAAGATAGGACACACCGGTGGATGAAAAATCAATGCGTGAACCAATAGCCACCCCGAATATATACATGTACAGGGCGGAAGAAACCAGCGGTGGAAAAATCGTCTGATTAGCCACCGAAAAAAACCGGTGTATCTCCCGTTTAGACAAAGCCAGCACACCGATAGGGTTAGAAATTAAATGTAACATAGCTTGATGAATAGAAAAGTAGCTTTTGCTATCTGTCATCCCCGCGAAGCCCCCTCATACCGGGGGTTCCCAAAGGTCGGCGGGGATCCAGTAACGGTACTGTCTGGATTCCCGCTTTCGCGGGAATGACATATACTTTTCTTTACTCCGATCCGGTTAGTTCCAGGAATACGTCTTCTAGGGATTTGTCCTGCAAAATTTGTTTTTTATCGCCGATGCGTACGATCTTGCCGTGATTGATAATGCCGATGCTTTTGCAAAGTTTCTCAGCTTCTTCCATGTAATGGGTGGTGAGAAAAATGGTTTTGCCTTCTTTATTTAACTGTGCCAAATAATCCCAGATTAAGAATTTCAATTCCAAATCACAGCCGGCCGTCGGTTCATCGAGGATCAAGATTTCTGGGTCGTGTATTAAAGCGCGGCAAAGCAGCAGGCGTTTTTTCATTCCGCCGGACAAAGCACGGTGTTTGCTGTTACGTTTATCCGCCAATTGAAAACGCTCGAGCAATTCATTGGCCCGGCGTTTAGCTTCCCAGGGGGTGATGCCAAAATATTCAGCTTGATAAACCAGGAGCTGATAGGTGGTGAGGAAGGGATCGAAATTAAATTCCTGGGCGCATAAGCCGATCAAGCGGCGGCTTTGTAAATATTCAGCTGTCACGTCATAGCCGAATACTTGTACTTCGCCTTTTTGGTAATTGGAAAGGCCGGTCAAGGTATTGATGGTGGTGGTTTTACCTGCACCGTTGGGACCTAGGAAGGCGAAGAAATCGCCGCGTTTGACCTGAAAGGACACATCGTCGAGCGCTTTGAAATTCTTGTAGAATTTGGTCAAGCCCTTGATGCTGATGGCAATGTCGGAATTGCGCATAAAGGTATTATACCCTTACAACGTTTTTGTCCAAGGCCATTTTCGCTTTACGCGCGGTATTGCGCACGATTTCCGGGAGGGCCGGATGGATGTAGATCATATTAAGCAGATCATCCAGCGTGCCGTTTTTGTTCATAAAGGCAATGATAAGATGGATCATATTGGAGGCTTCTTCACCGACGATGTGGCCGCCTAAAATGCGGCGGGTCTTGCGGTCGATTAAGATTTTGCAAAAACCATGTTCTGATAAAAGCGCCATGCCCATGGCCGAGCTTTTGTAAGCATTAAGACCCACCACATAATCAATGCCTTCCGCCTTTAATTCTTCTTCGGTTTTACCTACAGCGGCGACCTGCGGGTAAGTGAACACCGCATGAGGCACCGGCGGGTATTGAATGGGGCGTTTGGGCTTATTGGCAAAAATATAATCAAATAAATATTCGCCTTCAAAATTAACACTATGGCGGAAGAAATAGTTACCCACACAATCACCCAGGGCATAAATGCCATCGACGCTGGTTTGTAGGTATTCATCCGTTTTGATAAAGTTACGCGGCTTTAATTCAATGTCGGTATTGATTAAGTCCAATGTATCGGCATTAGACATGATACCGGTAGTCAAGAGCAATGTTTCAGCGGTGACTTGATGGGAGGCGCCTGCTTGAGTGTAATGCACGGTGAAGTGATTATTAGTGTATTCAACCTTGGTCGGTAAAGCCTCGCAAAGAACATCATGATGTTTGGAAAATACTTTGGAGAATTCCGCCGCTATTTCCGCATCTTCCGGGCGCAACAGCGAGGAGCGCACTAGAAAAGTCGTCTTTGTGCCTAAAGCCCCATACGCATGACCCAATTCACAGCCGATATACCCGCCGCC
>CAZBJT010000121.1:0-5365 GCA_964492215.1 uncultured Planctomycetales bacterium
TTCTATCTTTATCAGAACAATCGTTACATTGCTTTTTTGATCACCGCTTGCGTTGTGATGCTGGTCAAAGAAAACATGTCTTTACTCGTCTTAATGATGGGGATTTATGGCTTTTTGTTGAAGAAGGAAGACCGTGTCAAATGGGGCCTCGTGCCGTTTTTAATGGGACTGGGCTATTTCTTGCTGGTCATGTTTGTGATCACACCTTGGCTGCGTCAGGATTTATCATCAGGGCAGAATATTTATTGGACTTTATACGGGAAGTTAGGGGACAAGCCTCAATCAATTTTGACCTCTTTGGTATTTAATCCCGCTAAGGTCGTGGCCTTGTTGTTTACGCCGGAGAATCGGCACTTTTTATTGAACCTTTTTAGTGCTTTTGGTTTGGCGGCTTTTTTTAGCCCGTTGGTTTTATTGATCAATACGCCGTTATTTTTGCAAAACATGCTTTCAGGCATGTGGACGCAGCATACTATTTATTTTCATTATGCCGCCACCATGTTGCCGCTGATAGCCATAGCCGCAGCGTATGGGCTGCAATGGTTGCATCGGCAATTCCCTATTTTGACCCGTGGTATTTTAGTCCTGATGGTGCTGGTGACCATGGCCCAAGTCTTTTATTTTAGCGATACCATCAAATTCAAGGTCAGCGCATGGGTGGACTCCAAAGATATATTACGTCAACACATGGTTGATCAAATACCACCGCAAGCAGGTGTGGTCGCTGGTTTTGATTTCTTAAGCCATTTATCGCACCGTAAAGATGTGTATGCTTTTTATAATGTCTGGCGGGGTATCAATTATTTTACCAGTCGCAATTTTATTTTACCAGCGTCCGTGCATTATGCCTTGATCGATTTTAATGACCCATGGCTGTTGGCAGACTTAGAGCAAAACAGGAATTTTACCAAGTCTAAGGTTAAAGAATTTTTTTCCAAGGGTGATTGGAAGGTCAAATACGCCCAACAGGGCATAGTCTTATACCAACGTTAATTCAATTTTCCTCCCCCTTGAGGGGGGAGGCTAGGTGGGGGTGTTTATAATGAACGTTATCTTACAATTATTGCGTGTGCATCAATGGGTCAAAAATGCTTTTGTTATTTTTCCATTGGTGTTTTCCGGGCTGTTTGTCGATATGAACCGCCTGACAGCTGTGCTATTGACATTATGGGCGTATTGTTGCGTAGCCAGCAGTGTTTATATTTTCAATGATCTCCTGGATTATCAGCGGGATCGCCTTCACCCTAAAAAGAAGAACCGTCCCTTAAGTACGGGCGCGGTGACGCCATTCATGGCTTTGTGTTTGGCTGTGCCGCTTTTAGGGATCGGCATTGCCTGCGGATTTTGGGTCAATCAGGGGGTGGGTGATCTTTTATTGGCTTATATTGTCTTGCATGTGGTTTACAATTTTTGGGCCAAGAACATTGTTATTTTAGACGTATTTTTTATCGCTTTTGGTTTTCAACTGCGCATTTGGGCTGGTGCCATGGCCGCGGGGGTCGTGCTTTCCGTGTGGCTGCAATTATGTGTTTTTGTGTTGGCCCTCTTCTTAGGGTTTACCAAGCGCCGCTGTGAGATCACCGCTTTAAAGGACAAGGCTGCGGAACATCGTCAGGCATTAATGGAATACAATGTGTATCTGCTCGACCAGATCATTGGTATCCTTGCCAGCTTGACCGTGGTTTTCTACGGGCTTTACACCATTTCCCAGGAAGCCCCGGGGCATGCGGAACATTCCCGCATTACCTATTCGTTGGCATTCGTGATCTTCGGTATTTTCCGTTATCTATATTTAGTGCATGTGAAGAAATCCGGTGACGAGCCGGGTGAACTGCTTTCCAGTGATTGGCCATTGCTTATCAATGTACTGCTTTGGTTGGGGTATATCGTGTGCGTCTTTTATTTTGTATGAAAAAAATTAAAGAGTTTATACCTGCCTTTTGTCTTAATTCTGTTCTTGCCTATTTCTTTGCCAAGATATTCTTAAGTCATCTTTCTTTCCTGGGTAGGGGGGATTGGGATTATTTTTGTTCGATGCATGAGGTGATCATTCAAAGTATTTTTAAATACCATCAATTCCCTTTCTGGAATCCATATAATTCCGGAGGGTTACCGCTTTTTGCTAATCCGCAAGGTTCTTTCCCATCGATCACAGGGCTCTGTGCCATGGTTTTTGGAACCATAGCGGGTTTGAAAGTAGCTGTTGTCTTGCTGGTTTTTATTGGTTTGTGGGGAATGTTCTTATTGTCACGTCATTTAGGGATGAGCGGTTTATCCGTATTCTTTTCGGGATTGATCTTTGTTTATTCCGGCGCATTTGTTTTACATATCATCGAAGGTCATTTGACTTGGCTGTCAATTCTTTTGGTTCCCTGGGCCATGTATTTCTTTTTAAGGGCCGTTGATCAGAAGGTGTATGTATTATTTTCAGCCCTTATGGTCGTATTGATGTTCTTTGACGGGGGGCTGTATGCCTTTTCATTTTATATGATGTTTATTTTTCTTTACTCTTTGTTTAGGTCAATACAACTAAAGAAATATATGTTATTGGGCCTTTGTTTTTTTAAGATGTTCATTGTTTTTGTCCTGATTGCCCCAAAATTGTTACCTTTAATGGAGTTTGTCGGCAGGTTCCCTCGTTTGACTTCTTCCGGAGGTTTTTTTCCGATCAATGCTTTATTTGATTTTTTTGTCAATCCGTGCCAATCCTTTTTTCAGAATTCATTATATGGTTCAGCCGGGTGGTGGGAGATGGGGGCTTATATAGGGTATGTTGCCGTTTTATTTTACCTTTTTAGTTTCACGTTAATTAAGCAGCACTGGTCATTGTTATTGATATCGTTGATATTCCTGACCATGTCATTAGGGAATTTCTGTGTTTTATCGCCATGGTCCATTTTTCATCGACTACCACTATATAATTGTCTGCAAGTACCATCGAGGGTCCATTTATTTTTCATCTTCATTATTTCGTTATTGGTCGGTTTGTATATAGATAAACTGGTCAAAGATCTTAAGGGTTCAGTTTTTATTAAATTGCTCATTTGCCTGGCTTTTGTATATGTCTTTCATGACCTATCGACAGTCAATATGTCTCAGCTTAACAGTTCTTTTACGCCGTTCAGGGTTGATCTTAAAGAGCAAATATCTTTGTTTCATATTGATAAGAAAAACCCAGCTGAATTTGTTCATATCTATCAAACCGACGATGAAATGTATGGTTATGGGGCATGGTCAGCCATGTTCTTGAATGTTGCCGGAAATCTTGGAGTCGTTAACGGTTATGAACCTTTGCCTGTTCAGGGCAATGTTTTGGGTGTCAATGAAAGTGTTTATCAGGGGGAGCAATATTTACTTGGAAAACAAGGATCGGTCAGCCTAAAATCATGGTCACCTAACCGGCTGGTGTATGAGGTGCATGTGCAAAATCCCGACACGTTAATCATCAATCAGAATTTTGACCCTAATTGGAAAAGCACAGATCATTCTCAAGTGGTCAGCTACAAACATTTATTATCTTTTCCTGTTTTTCCTAATAAAAAGATTTATGAAATCTATTATTTTCCTCAATCCTTTCTTTGGGGGATTGTTATTTTCTTATTAGGTGGTGTATTGATTTTTATATTGATGAGAGGAACCGGCTTCCCGGTTTTATTCAAATGACAGACCGCATAGGAATTATTGATATCATTCATTCTTCAGGGTCTTTAAAATTCAAGCTGATCAAGTTGTTGGATCTTTGCTTAGGGGGATTCCTTGCGTTTATTATTTTTCCTTCAAAGAAAGACATGGGTGCTTTTGACCCGGCAGGGTCTTTGCTGGTTATCCGTCCTGGCGGTATGGGAGATGCGGTAGTTTTATTGCCGGTGTTAAACCGGTTGCGGGCCCAATATCCTTTTTTGACCATTGATATTTTATGCGAGCGCCGCAATGCACAAGTTTTCTTGTCACAAGCACTCTGGCAGCGGAATATTTATTGTTATGATGATATGGGTCAATTGGCTCATATTTTGCGCAAATGCTACGATTATGTGGTTGATACCGAACAGTGGCATTATCTAAGTGCCTTAATGGGGCATGCTTTAAGAAAAAAAGCATTGATCGGTTTTGCCACCAGGCCTTTGCGTAAGAAAGTATTGGATATCGCCGTGGATTATGACTTGAATGATTATGAACTGAATAATTTTATCCGTCTTTTTGAACCTTTTGGACTTCAAGGGCAGGGTCTTAGTGTTAAAGATTGTTTTGCGGTGGCCGGACCTTTGCAAATATGGGCTAAAGCGCAACTGCCTGGAAATAATTATGCAGCGCTTTTTATAGGAGCCAGTATCCCAGAGCGGCGTTTAACGATCGGGCAATTGAAGACCATCATTGATGGCCTGCGGGCCCAAGGATTTAAAGTGGTTCTTCTAGGGGGGGTGGATGTTCTTAAGTTGGCCAAGAAAATAGTGCAAGAAGTAGACGCTACCCGCCGTGATGTGTTAGATTATGTAGGTCAATTATCGCTAGAAAAAAGTGCCGCCATCATTCAGCAATGCACTTGTTTTATAGGTGCCGATTCAGGCCTGATGCATGTGGCGAGTGCTTTGGATGTGCCTGTCATTGCTTTGTTTGGCCCCGGCAATATGAAGAAATGGGCGCCGCAAGGTGAAAGGGACCACATTATTTATAACGCATTGCCTTGTTCCCCATGCACCCGTTTTGGCTATACCATACCGACGTGTGAAGGTAAAGTCATGTGCATGCGGGATTTAGACTTAAACCGTATCCAGCCATGTTTGGAATCATTAAGGAGGCCAGAGCAATGATCAAACATCACAGACCCTATGGATGGCTTCCGGATATACCGGATCAACGTGATTTTCTCTATGGTGCCATACGGCCAAGACTCAAGGTTCCTGCCAAAATAGATTTGCGTGATCAATGCTCCCAAATTGAAGATCAAGGCCAATTGGGCAGCTGCACCGCCAATGCGCTCGCCGGTAACTTGGAATTTGTCGATAATTATCAGGATAAAATATATACAGATGTCAGCCGTTTGTTCATTTATTACAATGAGCGGGTTTTAAACCACACGGTCGACCAGGACAGCGGTGCCATGTTAAGGGACGGGATCAAGACGCTGGTTAAAACAGGTGTCTGTGGTGAAGAAACCTGGCCATATGATATTGCAAAATTTACTGTTAAGCCAAATCCGAAATGTTTTAAAGAAGCGTTGGGACATCGTATTCAATCCTATCACCGTTTGGTGACTATTGATGATATGCTGGCCTGTTTGACCGAAGGATTTCCATTCGTTTTCGGTATTGCGGTCTATGAAAGTTTTGAGAGCCCTAGTGTTGCTAAGACCGGCATTGTGCCTATG
>CAZBJT010000122.1:0-5335 GCA_964492215.1 uncultured Planctomycetales bacterium
AACCGATGCGGTCTTTGACTGAATGCAAGGGATTAAAGAACTCCAACTTCCCGACGATGGTGGCCCCGCAACCGGCGGTGACTTTATTTAATCTGACTAAGGGGGTGTTACCGATCAATTCTGTGATGTCATTGGCGATACGCATGTGATCCTCCATGGTTTAAATTTTTTGGGGACACGTAACAAGTACATGTCCCCAAATTTCAAGTTATCTATTGCTCTCTCTAAACTTTTTTAAATACACCATCATTAATGTGATGGCCGACGGAGTCATACCGGAAATACGATTGGCCTGGCCCAATGTGGCGGGATTAAAACGTTTCAACTTTTCCTGTATTTCCTTCGATAACCCCGGCACATCAGTAAAATCAAAACCTTCCGGGATACGGATATATTCAATGTGTTTGAATTTCTCGATCTCTTTTTGCTGGCGGTGGATAAAACCTTCATACTTGATCTCATATTCCACCTGGGCGATCACGGCCGCACCTTGGTCTTTTAAAGAACCGTCATACGGGGCAATCATCTCATAGTTGACTTGCGGGCGCTTTAACAAATCATACAGCGACATTGAATGCTTGAGGGGTGCTGAATCAGCAGCAGCCAATTGACTATCTAAGGCCGTGCCCGGTCCGATCTTAGTTTCACGCAAATGCGCAATCTCACGGTTGATCATGGCGTATTTATCCATGACTTTGCCATAATCTTCCGTCGATAAAAGACCGAATTCATGGCCGTATTTAGCCAAACGTATATCGGCATTATCTTCACGCACGATCAACCGGTACTCAACGCGTGAGGTGAACATGCGGTAAGGCTCCTCGGTACCTTTGGTCGTCAGATCATCAATCAACACCCCAATATAACTTTCATGGCGACCCAATACAAAAGGCGCTTTGCTTTGGGCTTGCAAGGCAGCATTGATACCAGCCATAAGCCCTTGAGCCCCGGCTTCTTCATAACCGGTTGTGCCATTGATCTGACCGGCTAAATACAAACCTTTGACCTTCTTGGTTTCAAGCGTTGCTTTTAGCTCCGTCGCCGGCACCACCCCATGCTCAATGGAATAACCCGGGCGCACGATAATGGCTTTTTCCATGCCAGGGATGGAATGCACCATCTCCTCCTGCACGTCCGCCGGTAAACCGGTCGAGATACCGTTGGGATAATATTCAAATGTATCCAAACCTTCCGGCTCTAAGAACACATGATGTGTCGACTTGTCGGCAAACTTTTTTAATTTATCTTCGATCGACGGGCAATAACGCACACCGGTCGCCTTGATCTGTCCGGAATACATCGGGGACAAATGAAAATTAGCCCGGATGATGTCATGCGTTTTTTCCGTCGTGCGCGTGATATGGCACGGCAATAATTTTTTGTCTTTAGGGATAAATGGCGTACGGAATGAAAACGGCACCGGCGGATTGTCAGAATCCTGGCGCTCCAAGCCGGTAAAATCAATGCTGCGCCCATCAATGCGCGGCGGCGTTCCGGTCTTAAACATCAATACTTCTAAACCTAAATCACGGATGGAATCAGCCAGGCGATTGGATGACACTTCACCAATGCGCCCACCTGCGGTAATTTGAGGACCGATATGGATACGTCCGTTTAAAAATGTGCCTGTGGTAATAACAACTGTCGGAGACTCAAGGCGTAAACCACTAGCAGTCAATAAACCCCGCACCGCACCACCCTCGACAATAAGCTCACGCACCTTATCTTCGATCACCGTCAAATTAGCTTGAGATAAGACCACCTGCTGCATGTATAAACGGTATTGCTTGCGGTCGCTTTGGCAGCGTGAGGAACGCACAGCCTGACCCTTGGAGGCATTAAGCTGGCGGAATTGAATACCGGTGCGGTCAGCCGCCAGGCCCATTTCGCCGCCTAAAGCGTCGATTTCCTTGACCAATTGCCCCTTGCCCACCCCACCAATGGCCGGATTACAGCTCATCTGGCCAATCGTTTCTTTGGACAAAGTGACCATGGCGGTGCGACAACCCATGCGGGCGGCACTCAACGCTGCTTCAACACCGGCATGACCGGCACCTATGACGATACAGTCAAAAGAATAGCTCATAATGAACCTTAAATTTACACGGAATCAGGGGTATTGTCAACCAACTTATAGGGTGGGTTCGGCGCAGGATTCGCGGACGATGAGGTCGGGGGAAAGCACTTTACGGACCACACCGCTTTGTTTATCGGCGATCACATCATTAAGGATACGGACCGCTTCTTCACCCATATTAAACAAGGGCTGTTTAATGGTGGTCAGGCTCACCGGCCCAAAAAGACCGGCCGGGTTATCGTCAAAACCAATGACTGAAATGTCTTCCGGCACCTTGATGCCGTTTTCATAAGCCACCGAAATGATTTCCAAAGCCATTTCATCGGAAGCAGCAAAAATAGCGGTGGGTGGATTTTCTAAAGCAAAAAATTGCTCAGCGGCCTGACGGGCGGAACGGCGGGAATAATCACCTTTGAAAAAATAATTCGGCTCAAAATTAATGCCGTGCTTCAACAGGGCCTTTTGAAAACCTTCAAAACGGTCAATACCCGCCTGGGTCTGCATATTACCGGTGACGGTGGCAATGCGCTTATGGCCTAAGTTGATCAAATACTCAGCCGCCGCATGCCCGCCTTTGACGTTATCGACGGCAATATAGCTTACATCCAAATCTTTGACCATGTGATTGATGACCAAACATGGCGTGTCCTCAGCCAGGGCATTTTCCACCTGGGAACGATTCTCGATAATATCAGCAAAAATAAGGCCGCCGGCAAAATTACTCCGCAATGGATTGGTACCGTCGGTGATATGAAAGATCAAATCAAGCTGATGCGTTTCACAGCCATGACCGATGCCGCGCATTAATTCGACCGCGTAAAAAGAATGAAAGATGCCAGGGAAACCGGGGATAACAAAACCGATAGCGCTGTTTTGGGTCCCTTTGGCCAAACGCTGGGCCGTCGGGTTCGGGCGGAATTTCAAGGCTAAGACAGCTTCCTCAACGCGGGCAGCGATCTCTTTATTGACAGTTGGGAGTTTATTGATGACGCGGGAAACAGTGGTAATGCTTACCTTGGCACGGCGGGCAACATCTTCTATACTGGCTTTTTTGATGGGCACGGGCATTAAAAAATTAATTGTTAGTTAAGAATCTTTACGACATCGCCGACTCTTAAAGCATCCGACTTTTGTTTGATGTCAGCGGCACTGATATCTTTGCGCACCTGGATGACTTCCAGGGTGGCGATGACTCTATTACCACGGAACACTTTAAGGGTATTGCCTACTTTAATACCGCTATCTTCACCTAAATTGACGATAACAAAATTATTTGATTCATTAATACTGATGATCGCCGCGGATTGCGATTGGGCCGCTGGGGCATTAGCATTGTTATTGTTGTTATTATCCTGCTGGCCATTACTGGCATTGACAATGATCGGGGATAATTCCACCTGATTGGACTTAACCGGGTTGTCCGCCAACTTTTTATCGATCCCCTCTTTGATGTCCCATATCTCATTGATGCGGCCTTGGATGACGCTTTCAGTTTCAACCAATTTCTTTTGGATGCCGTCTTTCTCATCGCTGACGCGTGAAATAGTTCTTTCTAACGCGACCTTGGTGGAGCTCAACTGACGGATTTGGTCTTGCAATTGCATGTTCTCTGCTTTTAATTTATCGGCGCGGTCATTGACGAATTTCTGATCATTGCGGGAACGGGCCAATTCGATGGATAAGTTATTGGCAAGATCTTCACCATACTTGATCTTACGTTCAATCTCATCTTTATCATTGGTCAACTGCTTGATCTCAAGTTGCAGGTCGGAATTTTGTTTCTTCAAGTCAGCGATTTGCAAAGCGGTTTGATTTAAATCTGCTTTTGATTTATCCAATTCCATTTGCAAGGCCGCTTTTGCTTTTAATACCCCGGCCCAATACAATTCACCCGAGGGTGTTGTAATAGGAGGTACGTTTGCGGCAGCAGCCAAGGCGGCTGCATCTGCAGGCGGTTGAACCGGTTGAGCGGCGGTTTGATCACCTGATGCAGCTTGGGCTGTTTGATCCGGTTGAACTGCTGCGGGAGCAGCGGGTTGTTCAGGCTTTGGTTCCGCAGGTCTGTCGCGGTAAACAATTTCGCGGGGACGATTTCTTAATTTTTCCATCAAGTCATCGCGTTCACGGGCGATGGTGTCTAAACGTGATTTGAAATTGTCACGGTCACGGCGGGCTTGATCAATTTGTTGATTAAAATTATCAGCCTTGGCTTTAAGTTCCGCAAAAAGACTTTCAGCTTTGGCTTTTCCTTCTTCGGCTTGGGAAGCCCTGGCGGAAAGTTGCTGGGCATCATCCTGCATCTTTTTGGCTTGCGCTAAAAATTTGGATTCTTTGACTTGATAGTCGGAAATTTGGTTCTGCAGATCCTGATTACGTGCCAGTAACGATTGACGCTGGGTCAAAGCCCATAAGGCAACGCCGACGCTAACTACAATCAAGAAAATCGAAACCGCGATCGCTGCACGTACAGCTTTGGACATACTTTCTCCCCTGAAAGCTTATTATATAACATAAAAAATATAACAAAGCTGTGCGTGCAATACAAGGGAATTCACAAAAAAATTTAAAAATTATTCGTAGTGAATGTCGTCAAGGTAGAAGGTGCATGCGTCGGGATTATTATCAACGTTAGCGATCCATGCAAAACCGCCGCTGATGTAGGAAAGATCTTTGTCCCTCAGGTCTATGGTGTATTGGCGCCACTCTTTGGAAAGAATAACAGGGCCGATGGATGCGGTATCGGAATCCGGGTAATCACGGCTTAAGCCCACCCCGCCGATTTTAAATTCAGCGATCTGCTCCCCGCCTTTGTCACCGCGGGCCCAAAATACCACCTTGGTTGCACCGGTCAAATTATAGCCGCCTTTGCGTTCGCCCCAATTGTCCGCCGGGTTAAGCCAATAGACGCCCGCCCAATGACGGCTTTTGACAGAACAGGCAACATCATACGTGGCTTTAATGCAGGTCTTGCCTTCCTGACAATTTTCGGTGTAAGCATCATCCATTTTCAAGCATTCACCGGTCGGCATATAACCCGAAGGAACATAGCGATTTGGGGAATTTTTATCCTTGTAAACAATGAACGGCTTAAAGTGCTTAACTGGAGCATCCGGTGATAACCCCACCCCTTCATCTTGAGCTGCAACAACAGAAGCTGGTACGAGAAACATTAAAATGATGATGAGGTGTCTTGGAATCATATATCCTTTGGGAATGGGATGAAGGAAATAAGGGGACACGTAGCGAGTACATGTCCCC
>CAZBJT010000123.1:0-5329 GCA_964492215.1 uncultured Planctomycetales bacterium
TCTGTTCCATGTCCGCCTATTACCCGGACATGATCAAAGAAAACCCCAGCAAAGAAGATATTGACCGCATTGCCGTGCAATTATTATCAAAGGTGCGCACCATTTGCGCTTTTTCATATAAGAAATCCATCGGCGAACCGTTTGTTTATCCGCGCCATGATTTGAAATACGTTCCTAATTTCCTTAACATGATGTTTTCTTCACCGACCAAGCCTTATAAGCTGGTTGACGAAGTGGTGCAGGCCTTGAAGGTCTTATTAATCCTGCATGCGGATCACGAACAAAATTGCTCCACCTCAACGGTGCGTTTAGTCGGCAGTTCACATGCCAATTTATATGCATCAATCTCTGCCGGTATTTGCGCCTTGTGGGGCCCACTGCACGGGGGAGCCAATCAGGCTGTTATTGAAATGCTCGAGGAAATCCAGGCTAATGGCGGGGATGTTGAGAAGTTTGTAGCCAAAGCCAAAGACAAAACCAGCGGTTTTAGGTTAATGGGTTTTGGTCACCGCGTGTATAAGAATTTCGACCCGCGGGCCCAGATCATCAAGAAAAAAGCCGATGACCTTTTGAACAAACTTGGCATCCATGATCCTTTATTGGAAATTGCCAAACGTTTGGAAGAAGCGGCCCTTAAAGATGAATATTTCATCGCCCGTAAATTGTACCCCAACGTCGATTTCTACAGCGGCATTATCCTGCGTGCCATCGGTATACCGATCAAGATGTTCCCGGTAATGTTTGCCATCGGCCGTATGCCGGGCTGGGTTGCGCATTGGAAAGAAATGATCGAAGATCCGACGACCAAGATCGGCCGTCCTTTCCAGATCTATACAGGACGGACCCATACGGATTACACACCAATTGAACAACGTGGTTAATACATAGAAAGAGGTAAGTTGTGATTCATTTTCATGCCAAGCCCAAATTTGATAAAGACGCTGCTTTGGTTTTATTAGCGAGCGGCCAAACCCATGCCAAGCTTAAGAAAGATTTGGAAAAAGGCGAACTTTTCCCCATCTTGGAAGGTAAAAGGGTCATCCTTTTTGCCGGTTTAGGCAAGGCCGATAAATTGTCATTGACTGATTTACGCATTCAGGTGCGCCGGGCTTTTTTATCCGGTTACTTCAAAAAAGCTAAAACAATAGAAATTGTTCCGCACACCAAAGATGAAGCCGCCGTCAAAGCCATTATCGAAGGGGTCATGATCGGCACCTATGTCTGGGATAAGTATAAAAGCAAATCCAAAGAAGACACCGGTGTTAAGCATAAAGAAGTCAGCATTGCCGTCGATGCCAAGCCTGGGTTGACACAAGCCGTGACCATTTGCCAGGGTGTTAATTTGACCCGTGATTTGGTCAATGATAATGCCGATACTATTACCTCTGAGTATTTGGAAAAGACCGTGCGTGGTTTGATTAAGGGTAAGAAGAATATCAGCATGGAATTGCTTAATAAAAAAGAATTGAAGGCCAAAGGTCTTTATTTGCATTTGGCGGTCAATCAGGCTAGCAACAAAGAACCCAAGCTCATTATTGTTAAATACAGCGGCGGTAAAAAGGGTGAAGGGTACACGGCCATCATCGGCAAAGGCATGACCTTTGACACCGGCGGTTTAAACTTGAAACCTTCCAATCATATCGAAACCATGAAAATCGATATGTCCGGTGCCGGTGCGGTGTGCGGCATTTTGAAGAACACCTTAGCGCTTGGGATCAAAAAGAATTTATTGTTTGTCTTAAGTATTGCAGAAAATTCAATTGGTTCCGGTGCGTATAAACCGGGTGATGTGATCACCGGTTATGCAGGCAAGTCCGTCGAGATTGGCAATACCGATGCTGAGGGCCGTTTGGTTTTAGCCGATGCCTTTGCCTACTTGGTTAAGAATTATAAACCTGCCAAGATGATTGATATGGCCACATTGACCGGTGCGTGTGTAGTCGCACTCGGGTTTGATTACAGCGGGCTTTTTTCCAACAATGAAGATTTAGCCAAGCATTTGGAAAGATCTTCCAGCGAGACGGATGACCGTGCCTGGCGCTTACCGGTGTATGCGGAAGTCAAAGATTATATCAAAAGCCAAATCGCTGACCTTAAGAACACCAGCAATGTTAAAGGTGGGGGAGCCTGCACGGCGGCTGAATTCTTGCATCAATTTACCGACGGAACTATCTGGGCCCATTTGGACATTGCCGGTACGGCTTATGTCGAAGGTGCCAATCGCATGTATTACGGCCACGGCGGCACAGGGGCCGGTGTGCGTTTATTGACGCATTATTTATTGAATAATTAAGGCAAATGTCATTCCCGCGAAGGCGGGAATCCAGACACAGGAGACTCATTATGGAAATCGCTTTAGTCGCTGCCGTCTTTGGTATTTTTTTATTCTTGGCTGGTATCCGCATTGTCCGCCCGACGCATCGCGGTCTCATTGAACGCTTGGGTAAGTATAATCGTTTTGCTAACATGGGCTTTAATTGGGTCATCCCTATCATTGAGAACATGTATCAAGTCAATGTCACCGAACAAATGGTGGATGCTGAACCGCAAGAAATCATCACCAATGATAATTTGAATGCCAAGGTCGATGCTCAAGTTTATTTTAAGGTGAAGGTTGATGAAGCCAGTGTTAAGAATTGCCAATACAATGTGGGTAATTATCAATGGCAGATCGTTAACTTGGCCCGTACTACCTTGCGTAATATCATCGGTACCATGACGCTTAAAAGTGCTAACAGCGAGCGCGGCCGCATCAATTCCGAATTACATACCATCTTAGAGCGTGAAACCGAAGACTGGGGTTTGGAAATTGTGCGTACCGAACTCAAAGAAATTGATCCGCCCAAGGATGTGCAGGAAACCATGAACAAGGTCGTTAAAGCCGAGAATGAAAAGATCGCGGCCATCGATTTTGCCACCGCCACCGAAACTGCGGCCGACGGTCAAAAGCGCGCCGAGATCAAAAAAGCCGAAGGTATCAAGCAAGCCCGTATTTTACAAGCCGAAGGTGAAGCCTTAGCCATTCAATTGGTTAATGACGCGGCTAATAAATACTTCGTCGGCAATGCCCAGGTTTTACGTAAACTGGAAGCTGTAGAAAAATCTTTGCAAAATAATACCAAAGTAGTTGTCCCGGCCAATAGTGAATTAACCAATGTCATCGGCGATTTAGCCGGCATCACACCAATCAAGTAAGAAGGTTATGATGAGCTACCGCATTGAATCAGACAGCATGGGTGACGTGAATGTGGCCTCTGATGTTTATTGGGGTGCACAGACACAGCGCTCTTTAGGCAATTTCAAAATTGGCGGGGATAAGTTTCCTAAGGAATTTATCAAGGCTTTGGGTATTTTGAAAAAAGCCGCGGCCATGACCAATAAAGAGCTGGGGATACTGCCTGCTGATAAAGCTGATTTGATCATCCGTGCGGCTGATGAAGTCATCGACGGAAAATTAGATGCGCATTTTCCCTTGGTGGTTTGGCAAACCGGTTCCGGTACTCAAACTAATATGAACGCCAATGAAGTCATTTCCAACCGGGCCATTGAATTAGCCGGGGGGGTGATGGGTAGCAAAAAGCCTATTCATCCCAATGACGATGTGAATAAAGCCCAATCATCCAATGACACATTCCCCACAGCCATGCATATCGCGGCCGTCGAGGAGATACACCGCCGTTTGATCCCCATGGTCAAAAAGCTGCGTGATGCATTAAGGCAAAAATCCTATGACTTCAAGGATATCATTAAGATTGGCCGTACTCATTTGATGGATGCGACACCGTTAACTTTAGGCCAGGAAATTTCCGGCTATGTGCAGCAGCTTAATAATGGCTTGGAACGTATTGATGCAGCCACCGTACGTTTATATGAGTTAGCTTTAGGCGGAACGGCCGTCGGTACCGGTCTTAATACGCACCCGCAATTTGCCGTTAAGTCTGCGGAAAAGATAGCAGAAATCACCGGCAAACCGTTTAAAACCGCCCGTAATAAATATGAAGCCCTGGCAGCCCATGATGCCTTGGTTGAATTTAGCGGTGCGCTTAACACATTGGCTGTGTCTTTAATGAAGATCGCCAATGATGTGCGTTGGCTTGGTTCAGGCCCGCGCTCGGGGATTGGTGAATTGCATTTGCCGGAGAATGAACCGGGCTCGTCAATCATGCCAGGCAAGGTCAACCCGACCCAATGCGAGGCCATGACCATGGTTTGCGTGCAGGTTTTTGGTAATAACACCGCCGTGACCATAGCAGGGGCGAGTGGTAATTTTGAACTCAATGTATATAAGCCCGTCATTATTTTTAATGTCTTAAATTCTATCCGCCTTATCGCTGACGCCTGCGAGAGTTTTACCGACCATTGCGTCGACGGTATTGAAGCTAATCGTGTCAGCATTAAAAAGCACCTTGATAATTCATTGATGCTTGTGACCGCACTTAATCCTCACATCGGCTATGACAATGCCGCCAAGGTGGCTAAAAAAGCTTTTGCCGAAAATATCACCCTCAAAGAAGCATCCATTGCCTTAGGCCTGTTGACAGCAGAGAAATTCGACGCCCTTGTCCGTCCAGAGGACATGATCGGACCGAAGTAAGATGATCATTGGTGTTCCCCAAGAAATCAAAAACAATGAATACCGTGTCGGGATTTTACCCGTCGGTGTGGAAACATTGGTCCGTGCCGGTCATGAAGTATTGATCGAGGAAGGGGCCGGTATCGGCAGCGGCATTACGGATGTGGATTATGAAGCCGTGGGCGGCCAGATCGCCCAGAATGCCGATGAGATTTATGCCCAGGCCCACATGATCATCAAGATCAAAGAGCCTCAATCTAGCGAATACAAGCTCCTGCGTAAAGACCAAATTGTCTTTACGTATTTTCATTTAGCCGCCAGCCGTGAATTGACCGAAGCTTTGTTGGCCAGCAAGATTACAGCCCTAGCTTATGAAACCCTGCAAACCCAGGATGGTGAATTGCCATGTTTAACACCCATGTCTGAAGTGGCCGGCCGTATGGCGGTGCATCAAGGGGCCAAATATTTAGAAGAACCCATGCAAGGGCGGGGGATATTGCTCGGTGGTGTGCCTGGGGTTCTACCGGCGGAAGTGGTGATTTTGGGGGCAGGGGTGGTTGGTTCCAATGCCTGCAAGATGGCAGCTGGATTAGGGGCCAATGTTACCGTCCTTGATGTTGATTTAAACCGCCTGCGCTATATCGACGATATCATGCCCGCCAATGTCCACACGCTCATGAGCAATTCCCATAATATCCGTGAAGCGGTCATGAAAGCGGATTTAGTCATCAGTTCAGTTTTGATACGCGGGGCGAA
>CAZBJT010000124.1:0-5321 GCA_964492215.1 uncultured Planctomycetales bacterium
GCACGGGCATATTCCCGCCAGGCAAAGAAAAAGGCTCCTTGCCGCATTCAAAAGGTTTTGACTTGGCGGCCGTAGGGCATTTAGGCGCTAATACCCCAGGCAGGGCCAGCAAAAGCGCTGCAATCCCTAAGGCGAACAAAAAAGCAAATATGATTGAAACGTAATCTAACATTTAGAATGCCCTGTTAATCGTGATTAGAATTTAATATTAACATTTTTTATCGCTTTGTCTTCTTAAAAATGATTTTTTTTAGCTAAGTATATATATCTTCACGGCTTAAAGGAATGAGCTCGGAAAAATACATCATGCGGGCAATGTCCGGCAGTTTTAAAACCTCAGCAATTTTACAAAATCCCACCCTCCTATTAAAAAAATCAACAACCATCTGCCAGCGGGCCGTTGCTTTTCTCTTGGGGCTTGGCATAGGCAATAGCCGAACATGCAAAGTTGGATTATCGTTAATAAAACTGATCTTAATGCCGTATTCAACAACTTCTCTTAATAGCAAAAGGGTGAGATTAATCACCTTAGGACGGGTCTTATATTGCTTGATCAATGTTGCCTTATAGGCCTCGACTACCGAAGGAGTAACTTGAGACAGCCTCGAGACATTAGGGTGATCTGCTTTTAAAAAATCATTGAAATGGTCAATGGTGGATTTAAACCGACGAATAGTGCCTGACGGGCATTGCTTTTGAATATCGCCTAAAAACTGCTGCCAAAAAACCACCAAATCAATCTCGCGAACAACGGTCAAGGCCTCACCTTTGGCAATGGTGGCCTCGGTTTTCTCTAATAGTTTCTGCGCTGCTGCAAGGTCAGGGCCGGCTATTTGGGAATATAAAAGTCCCCGGGCATAAAATTCAATGTAATAAACATCCCCTACCTTGCGTATTTCCCCCATAGCCCTCTCAACACAACTCGTCCGTCGGTAAACTAAATTATTATTAAATGGAATTATAGCATAAAATGAAGCCAATAAAATCCAAATTTAATGTCTTTGTTTAGAAATTTTTCGAATAAGGTGTGACGATATTGTATTTGGCGCAAAGCTCATTGATCTGTTGGATGATGTCACGATTGTCAGCTTTATATTTTAACCTGCTAATAAGATAATAGATCTTATGAAAGGCCCATTCCCTGACAATTTCTTTATTGCCGACAGCAGCGTCTTGAAAAGAGGCATTGATCATAAATTCTTTGGTTTCGGTCGTGGTATCGCCTAGAACCTGGACAACGAACTTATTTTCATTGGTGTAGGTGCCATAAATAATGAATTCCGCTCCTTTGAAAAAATCAGGAAGAACCTTGGGGTAAATATTATCTTCATTATTAAGACCGCTGGTATGATACCTCAGTTTCAATAAAAGAGGGTCTTTGATCCTGTTATACATCTTTGCCAGTTCCCGCCCTATAAAAGCCTCCTGATCCTCCACCTGGGACCATCCACGATTTTTGTAGGCAACAAAATCAAGCATGTAACGGCTGACATCCACCCCGCCCCCAAAAGAAAATATGCACACCTTGCCATCGTTTAAATCCGATACTTTATTGATCATCTCGCGCGAATCAATAATGCCTTTGGTAGAAAATCCGTCACTTAACAATAGGCGATAAGAAGGATTGTATAAGACCTTCATATTAATACTCTGGGCAAAGGCATTGTAGACATCCGTCTTCCCCCCGGGCAGCAAATCCATAATAAAGTCTGTGGCTTTTTTAATATTTACCGGTTCCGCTGTTAAGGATTCCTCGCTCAAATACATGGTTTTATCTTTAAAAACAATAATATTAAAATGATCTTTGGGATTCAGGTGCTTTAAACTTTCTCGTAATCCTTGTTTAATTTGCTCTAACCGCGGCTTCCCGATACTGCCGGATGCATCCAGCAAGAAAACAATCTCTTTGGGGATTACCGGAAAAAGAACAGTAGCGTCCCTCACCTTGACTAAGAGTTTAAAATATTTCTGCCCGGTTTTTGGTTCTTGGTAGGTAGAAAGTTCATATGTCAACGACGTCCCTAAATCACCTGCTTTGGATTGTTGACTAAGCCCCTCAGCGCTTCTTTTCATGGCCTGAAATTCATTGGCACCACTGAGCGCACGCACCGGCAAGACCTGTGAAGCAAACAGGGAATATGGGCTTTTATCCAATTCATCTTTAGATGCACCTGCACCGTCGCTTTCAACCACAGGGGCCAAAACAGGATCGACGCTGGGGGCATCTCCCACATCTACCAGATTCTTGCGTGTGGGACGATTGGCTTTCTTCATTAATACATTGTCATTGATTTGAGATTTCTTAAACGATGGCGGTATGGGTGTCACGGGCAAAACTACCGGAGGGGTATCCATTTTCTGGGTAAAGGATTCAATGCTCTTAGGAGAATTGTCGATCGAATCCAATAAAGGATCACTGCGGTCGGCCACAAAGGGTGTTTCCGATGGGGATGCCTTACTGGAGGCCATATTATTCAAATCAGGCATCTTCTGCCCCACACTTTCCTGGCGCAGCATTTTAACGTGAATGGTCTGGGGTGGTTTTTCCGGCGGTATAAAACTTGGTATGAGCCGGATAAAAAAGCTCCACACCAGAAATCCCAGGTGGATAAACAAGGAAATCAGAATCGAATATAATATTCTTTTTTTAATTTTTGGGTTCATGTAATAGATGTATGCGTTCCTGGGCTTGTGAAGCCAAAGGACTTTGTTGATATTTACCCAATATCTCCGCATAAAGCTTTAACGCCTCTTGCGGGCGGTTTTGGTTTTCCATGATCAGGCCTGCTTTAAATAAACTTTCCGGGCCATACTGCTCATCCTCATAAATAGTTGCGATCAATAAATATAATTTCAAGGCTTCTGCAAAATCCTTCTGGGTATTCGCAATATTAGCTAATTCAAACCTGGCGCGCAGGCTGATGGTCGTATCATCAGGATTATCCTCAAGGGATTTTTGAAATTGGGTCTTAGCTTCATCGAGATGGTTTTGCGCAACTAAACACATCCCCTTTCCAATCTGTGCCCCTGCGGCATACATATTTTTCTCAGGCACAGAAGCTGCCTCATACAGTTTTAAGGCCGTATCACAATCATTTTTACCCCGATACGCCTCGGCTTTAAAGTAGGCGAGTTCTTGTATCTTTTGACCCGGGAATATTTGCTCGGCCTTGCCAGTGACACGCAGCAGATCGTCGTATTTCTTTTCTTTTAAATACGCACTGCACACCCATAAATAAGTCGTGATATCCATGGTGTCTTTATCCGCTTGTTCCATCATACGGTCAAACAGGACGGCCGCTTCTGCATCTTTCTTTTGTTTTAAATAGATGCTGGCAGAATTCTTAAGGGCAGACAAATAAAATTTCTGGTTGCCGGGATCAGCCGGCACTTTCCCATAAGATTCCAAGGCCTGATCATCCTGCCCCGAAAACTGCTCATTAAGACCTAATAAAAAATAAGCCGCCCCCTGTTGTTTATTATCAGCATGGGTCAAATAATCTTGAAGGAGCGGCACACCTTTAGCCGGTTGATTGCTTTTCGCATACAGATCACCCAATAACAGCACGATTTGTTCAATATGGCTACCTTGAGGAAACACCTTCAGATATTCTTCTGCCTTTGCTATGGCTTGATCTTTATCACCGGATTTGGCGGCGGTTGTCGTGGCATCGTACAAGGCATCACTCTTTAAATGATCGTCCTTTTCAATGCTGTAATATTGATAAAAAAGATCGGATGCCTCTTTATTATTTCCCAAGGCTTGACGCGCATGGGCCATGCCCAATATGGCAGCTTTATTAAGACCGGATTGAGGGTAATTTGTTTGTATCTCCTTAAAAGATTGAAACGCTTGTTCAAAATTCCCCGTCACATAATGGGCCTGTGCCTCTAAAAAAACCTTTTTGTCTGTATTCGCAGCCCCTTTAGGATAATCTCGCTCTAATAGCGATAAAATATCTGCATATTTCTTTTGCCGCATCAAAATGTCCGCCTCTTCAAGTACGATTTCCTGTTTGTCCTGGTCCTGTAACCCCTGGAATGACAGGATTTTGTTAAACAAAGCCTGGGCCTCATCAAACTTATTAAGCTCTATATATGCCCTGGCCGCTGCGTTATGGATATCTAAGTAAGCGGCTTCATCCTTAATGGATTTGGTATTACCTTGATACTCCTGGAGTAATATTTCATATTGACCCAAATTCAAATAAGATAGCATTAAATTGGTCAGGGCATCTTTGTTCACAGCCAGCGTCGGGTATTGTTCTAAAACCAGATGAAACTGCTTAATGGCTTCCGGGTATTTACCCATTAAGAATTGTGTCTCACCTATTTTATACGTGTAATAGGCTTTTAGGCTTTGCTCCTGGGTCGACGCAACCGCCTTGGTATAAGTCTCAATAGCTTCGTCGTATTGGGAATTCTGGGTGTAAAGCTCTGCAAGTTCCTGGAGCGCATCGGCGGTGTAGGTGGAAGCATCCGGCGTGTCCGCTGCCTTCTGAAAGAAAACCAATGCCTGAGGGGTGTCATTCTTCCCCCTATACGCTTTACCCATATAATAATCAAAGGATTGAAGCTGTTGGCCTTTTAAGGGTTGTTGGTCCACCGACGTCAATTCTTTTAGTGCTTGGTCGTACATCTTTTGCTCAATATATATTTGCCCTAAGCGTAATGCAGCTGCCGGTAGTTTTGCGGAATGCGGGTATAATTGGCGAAATTGATTGAAGGCGTCGATGGCTTTTGGAAAATCATGGGCGAGAAACCAGCTTTCTCCAAGCCCTAAGTGCGCTTCTTCGGCATATGTGCTTTGAGGATAAAGTGTGATGAACTTTTGGTATTCCGTCACCGCCATGTCATACATGTCCCGCTGCAGCAGCCCCTGGGCAAAACCAAGCTGTTCTGTCTCCTTTTGAGGGACCTCCTGGGCACAGACCAAGGACGCTGATGCCGTCCCCATAATAAATGCAGCAGCTAGCAGCACGTATTTATAGTTCATTGGATATCTTCGTCCCTGATTGCTGCGAATGAGACATCTGAAATATTAGAATGCATGCACGCATCCAGGGCCTGGACGATGTATTTATGATACGCTAATGCATCAGCCCTTATAATGACTTGCTGATTAGGGAATAAACGTGCCACTTTACTTAATTTACTCTGAAGGGCCGCACTATCCATCTGCTGCCCGTTGATAATAAACTTGCCCGCACGGGTAATATTAATGACTATTTTACCTGCCCCCGGTGCTGTGACAGCTGTCGTGGATTTCGGCACATTGATATTGACCTGTGACTCCATCTGATTGTATACCGCAATGACCA
>CAZBJT010000125.1:0-5285 GCA_964492215.1 uncultured Planctomycetales bacterium
AAATAGCCTATGCGTACACAGATGCCAATTGGCAAATCACCAAAACATTCACCTTGGTGGATGCGAATAGCATTAAAAGCAGAATGGAAATTAAAAATGTATCAAAAATTTCCAATCTGGAAATTCCTAAGATTAAATTGATCGGCATTGATTCATCCAGAATGGATAATTCTAATAATCGGGAAACCATGTTAGATGAATACTCCGTTAATACAGGGAAGAAAATCCTGCGCAAGGGCAATGCCGTTAAATTTCGCCTTAAAGAAGAGAAGGGTGATGTGGCCCAAGTGGAATGGGCTGCCTTTAGAGATCATTATCATGCCGTAGTAGTTAAACCGGAATTTGAGACAAAAAGCTTTGATATTAAAGTACTTGCAGAAAATAAGTTGGATATTTTAATTGTTCCAAAAGAGGCGGTATTAGCGCCAGGGCAGGCCGTAGCCTACGACTTCACTATTTATGCGGGTCCTCAGGACATTCATTTAATGAAGAAGTATGGGGGGCATATTGAAAAGGCAGTGGCTTTCTTTAATTGGTCATTTTTCAATTGGATTGCCATTTTTATTTATCACACAATCGCATTCCTGCACAGCATCGTGAAGAGCTGGGGGATGGCGATCATTTTATTTAGCGCGCTTATCTATGGACTGACATACCCGCTGACAGTTAAAAGCATGTTATCCATGCGCCGCATGCAGGAAATGCAGCCTAAGATTGCAGCTTTACGCGAGAAATACAAGAATGATCCCCAGCGCCTTAATGCCGAGACAATTGAGATTTACCGTCGGGAGAAGATCAATCCGCTAGGGGGGTGCCTGCCGTTTTTATTGCAAATGCCCATTTTTATATCAGTGTACCAAGTGGTTTGGCGTGCCTATTATTTTCAAGGACAGAGTTTCTTATGGATCAAAGACTTAGCCCAACCAGACAGGTTGTTTGTATTACCGTTTACCATTCCTTTCTTAGGCAATGACTTTAATATTTTGCCATTGGTGATGGGGGGGCTGATGTTCATGCAACAGAAGCTTTCATCTAAGAATATGGTTGTGACAGATGAAACACAGGTTATGCAGCAGAAGATGATGACAACGATCATGCCTATATTCATGGCGTTCATCTTTTATAAGTTTGCCAGTAGTTTATCCCTGTATTTTATTATGTTTTACTTATTTTCTACGCTAACGCAGTGGAAAATGAGCCAAAAGACAGTTAAATAGAAATTTCCAGTCTGGACATTAATATGGTTATTAAGGGAGAAGCGAAAGAGTTTGAAGGAAAGACAGTAGAAGAAGCCATTGATAAGGCTGTCTCGGCTTTAGGTGTTGACAGGGACAGAATGGAAATTAAAGTGGTTTGTGAAGAAAGAAAAGGCCTTTTCGGTATGCCTGGGGCAAATCCAGCTAAAATAAAGGTTATTTTGAAGAAATAACCAGATAAAGCGTTTCACGTGGAACATGGCCATGGCTAAAACAATCGCAGTATGTAATCAAAAAGGTGGCACAGGCAAAACAACCACAACAGTTAATCTGTCTGCGGCCCTTTCTGCGCTAGGCAAGAAGGTATTAATAGTAGATATGGACCCCCAAGGCAATGCCACAAGCGGGGTGGGGATTAATAAAAACGAAATAAAGCATTCTGCATATGAAGTTCTTACACACCGCTGCACCGTTACTGAAGCAATTTTAAAGACAAATTTCCCCAGTTTGGACATTATTCCTTGTAATATAAACCTAACCGGTGCTGAAATTGAATTGGTGGGTGTGCTTTCCAGAGAAACACGCTTAAAGAAGGCTCTGGAAGGGATTAAGACAAGTTACGACTACATCTTCATTGATTCACCGCCATCGTTAGGTCTTTTGACATTAAATGTCCTGGTTTCCTCAGAGTCCATTTTAATACCCATTCAATGTGAATTTTATGCATTGGAAGGGGTGTCACAGCTCCTAAATACCATCAATCTGATCAAAGACGGTCTTAATACTGATTTGCACATTGAAGGGGTACTGATGACCATGGCTGATTTTCGCACCAATTTAACCAATGAAGTAATCAATGAAATTAAGAATTACTTCAAAGAAAAAGTCTACAATACCATTATCCCACGTAATATTCGCTTAAGCGAAGCCCCGAGCTTTGGTAAGCCAATTAATTATTACGATAACGCTTCTGTAGGGGCTTTGAAATATAAAGAGCTGGCCCAAGAGGTATTAGAAAGATCGGATAAGGTTGTAAGTAGTTGAAATAAAATAGTTTGTGAATAAATAGCTGTCCGATATGAAGAGTTAAGCGATGTTTCAGACAACATTACTTAACTCTTTCTCTATAATAGGGGATGGTCATTAAGTTTTAATAAGGAGAAATCAGAATGGAAAATAAAGTTCTTGGTAAGGGGTTATCAGCGTTGATCCCTCAAAGGTCGGAAATGTCCAATCTGCCGGTGGAGTCGGGTCAATCAGATAATAATGCAGGCAACGTGGCTTATCTCAAGACCTCTTTGATCAAAGACAATCGTTTACAGCCCCGCCAGCACTATGATGAAAGCAAATTAACGGATTTAATGGCTTCTATTAAAGAAAAAGGCGTATTGCAGCCTATTTTGGTGCGTAAAAGCGGTAATGATTATGAAGTGGTCGCCGGTGAGCGCCGTTTAAAGGCAGCCAGGGCCTTGAAATTAGAGCAAGTGCCGGTCATTGTTAAGAATGTCACGGACCGTGAAGCCTTAGTCTTGGCTTTAGTCGAGAACATCCAGCGCGAAGAATTAAATCCTATTGAGGAAGCAATGGGGTTTAAGCGTTTGATGGAAGAATTTCAATTCACGCAGGAAGCGATAGCGGAATCAATCGGCAAAGACCGCACCACCATCACCAATTTATTGCGTTTATTGCGTTTGTCGGCGGACATTCAAAAATATGTCAGCGATGGCAAGCTTTCCGTTGGGCATGCCCGCGCTTTATTGAGCCTGGAAGACGCCAAGCTGCAGAAAAAATTGGCCGAGGAGATCATTGCCAAAAGTTTGTCCGTACGCCAGGTGGAAGCCCTGGTTAAGAAAATAGGTGAAGAGCTCGAGGCAAAACCAAAGGCCGTTAAAAGCAAAGACCGTGATGTGGCCAACCTTGAGGAAGAATTGCGCCGAGTGCTTGGTACTAAAGTTGTGGTTGAAGATAAAAAAGGTAAGGGCAAGCTTGTGATCGAATACTACTCACTCGACGAATTAGACCGCATCCTAGTCATTATCCGCAAGTCTTAAAAAAAGGAATTTCCATTTCTTTAAAAGTCGCATTAATACAAATGTCCGCCGGTGCGGACAAGGATAAAAATATTGCGAAGGCAGAGGCCATGACCCATCAGGCCTTAAAGAAGGCCGCCGGCTTTGTTTTATTGCCTGAAGTTTTTAATTTTAGGGGAGACACGCGCGATAGAAAAACAGTGGTCGCTGTCGCAGAAAATATCCCAGGCCCGTCACTATTACCATTGATGGGTTTGGCCAAAGAATACCGGGCGTACATTCTGGCCGGATCTATTTTTGAAAAAGCCCCCGGTAACAAAGCCTACAACACTTCCGTATTGATAAACCCGCAGGGAAAGCCCGTTGCAAAATACCGTAAAATCCATTTATTCGACGCCCGGATAGGTGATAAGATAATCAAAGAATCAGCATGCTTCAATGCCGGTCAAAAAACAGTATCGCTGCCCGTCGCTGGTTTTAAAGCGGGACTTTCGATCTGTTATGATTTGCGTTTTCCTGAGCTTTATGGGCAATACGCCCGACGGGAAATTGATGTTTTGACGGCTCCGTCGTGTTTTACTCAAAAGACGGGTGAGGCGCATTGGGAAGTGTTATTACGGGCCCGCGCCGTCGAGAACCTGGCGTATATGCTCGCCCCCAATCAAGTGGGGGAGGGTTTTAATGGTATCCGTGCCTATGGCAACAGCATGATCATAGGCCCCTGGGGCGAGGTCATAGCGCGGGCCAGCAGCGACGACGAAGAGATCATTTATGGCCATATCAGCCATGATCATATAAGCAAGGCCCGGGCGATTTTGCCGGGTATAATCAAAGGGAGATAGGAATGGCTAATCGTATTAGAGTGGCAGTGACGGGTGCCGGCGGGCAAATCGGGTATGCCTTATTATTTCGCATTGCCTCAGGAGAAATGTTCGGTAAAAACACTGAGATCGATTTGAATTTATTGGAATTAGAAAAAGCCCTGCCTGCCTTAGGCGGTGTGGTCATGGAATTAGATGATTGCGCTTTTCCATTATTGCGTTCGGTGACAGCCACCAGCGACATGAATGTTGCGTTCAAAGATATTGATTGGGCCCTGTTGGTCGGCAGCGTGCCGCGCAAAGAAGGCATGGAACGCGGCGATCTTTTAAAAATCAATGGCGGGGTTTTTATCGGCCAAGGCAAAGCCATCTCTGACAATGCCAAGCACACCTGCAAAGTCCTCGTCGTGGGAAACCCCTGTAACACCAATGCTTTTATCGCCAAGAGTGTTTGTAAAAATATCCCGGCCAAGAACTTTTTTGCTATGACCATGCTTGATCAGAACCGCGCCTCGACTCAATTGGCCCAAAAAGCAAATGTAGCGGTCACCCAAGTTGAGCGTGTGGGGATTTGGGGTAATCATTCAGCCACCCAGTACCCGGATTTTTATAACGCCACCATCGCGGGCAAAAAAGCCACTGATGCGATCAGTGACCATGCCTGGCTGCAAGGTGCTTTTATTGAAACTGTGCAAAAACGCGGGGCTGCCATCATTAAGGCGCGCGGGCTTTCGTCAGCGGCATCTGCAGCTAATGCGGTGATCGATACGGTTCGTAACATTGTTACACCTACACCCGCGGGAGCATTTTTTTCTGTAGCGGTTTCATCCGATGGCAGCTATGGTGTACCCGAAGGCATCATGTTTGGCTTCCCCCTGCGCTCTAACGGCAGTGATTGGGAGATCGTTCAAGGTTTGAACCACAATGATTTTGCTAAAGCTAAGATTAAGAGCACCTTAGATGAGCTTTTATCTGAAAAGGAGGCCGTTGCTTCATTAATCTGAGCTAAATATTGACCATAATAAAATTTTAATATATCGTTAGTTATTGAAAACAAATAACTTAGGTGAAATATCCAGTGAAATATAAAAAAATCTTCGACAAAATTTGCTTTTTCGACGAATAGGGGTTATACTTGAGGGTATCTATTATTTTTGAGGGGGAGTCATGAAAAAAACAGCAGTCATTTATTCAACCGCCATCGTATCTTCCTTATTTTTGACAACCTTTATCGGCTG
>CAZBJT010000126.1:0-5278 GCA_964492215.1 uncultured Planctomycetales bacterium
CGAGACCCTCGTCACGGATTTCCCTAAATCCACATATGTGCCGCAGGCTTATTATTCCTGGGGCTGGTCTTACTTTGAACAAAAAGATTTTGCTAAAGCCAAAGATATTTTCTTGCGTTTGATCGAACGGTTCCCTGTTAATCAATTCAGTGAAGATGCCTTATTGAAGATTGCCGAATGCGCGTACAACGATGGTCATTTTGAAGAAGCGGTCAAAGGCTTCGGAGATTATCTGGCTAAATTCCCTCAATCAACGTCCGCGTGTGTGGCTTATTTGAATACCGCCGAGAGTTTTTATTATATGGACCGTTTTGAGGAGGCGTTGCCTTATTATCAAAAGACGGTAGAGAACGCTTGTGCCGATGACAGCAAGTTGACCGCATATACCGGCGGTTTATGGAGCTATATCAAACTCAAACAATTCGCCCAGGCGGAAAATTGGATCAAGGCTGCCCAGGAATTTGTGAAGAACAAGAAATTACCGGCCGACGACCTTTTCTTGGCAAAAGCCAACTTGCTTTATGAGCAGGGCAATGAGGAAGGGGCTTTAAATGCCTTCAATGATTTTATCAAGAACTTTGCCCAAAGCCCTCATGTGGTTGATGCGTATTTGGGACGGGCCAATATTTATTATGCGCAAAAGAAATATGCCGAGGCCGCCGTCGATTATAAGCATATCTTAGACAAGGGCGGCGAGGACATGGACCAGAAGGCCGGCTTTGGTTTGGGCTGGTCAGAATTAAAATTGGGGCATATAGCTGAGGCCGTGGTGCTTTTTCAATTGGTTTTTGATAAAGCAAAGGACAGTGCCGTTAAGGCCAATGCCTTGATACAGATCGCCGACGCCTATCAAGACAGCGGAAGATTGGAAGATGCCATTGCGATGTATAAACGCGTCATGACCGATTATCCGGTCCAACCCCTGGCGGATTATGTGCAATACCGCCACGCCATTGCTTTGTTGAAATGGGAAAAGATCGACGCGGCACTCTTGGATTTCCATGACCTGCAAAGTAAATTTCCCGCCAGTAAGTATCTGGAAGATATTGATTATTATGCCGGAGTGGTCAGTTTTAAAAAAGGGGATTGGCCGGCTGCGGTTGTGACCATGGAGCGTTTTCTTAAAGGTTTGACCCGTCCCAGTGAATTCACCCCTGAGGCCAATTATATTTTGGCCCTGTCCTATTTAAACCTCAAGCAGCCCGAGGATGCCTTAAGGGTGTTCCAGAAAATACTGCGGCTTTACCCCGACGATGTGTATGTGGCCAAAAATGCCGATGTGGGTATTGCCAAATGTGAATTTGAATTAGGCCAGGTGAAGGAAGCGGTGAAGCGTTTCAAGTTGATCGTTTATAAATATCCTAAGACCGACGCTGAATTTGACGCTTTATTGTGGCTGGCGCAGTATTATTTGAAGAACGCTGATTATCCATCCGCCATTGAATTCTATCAGGGCTTGATCCAGCGTTTTAACGACAGCAAGCAGATCGACCAGATCCATTATGAATTAGGCCAGGCCTATGAAATGCAAGGCCAACCCGACGTGGCGCTCGAGCAATACAAAAGCATTTCAATGAAAGACATGGACCTTATAGCCAAGGCAAAATTGGCCATGGCAGGCATTCTAGCGAGGGACTTAGATCCCCAACGCGCCATTGCGGCCTATGAAAGCATCATAATCACCAATCCTGATTATGCCTCTGATGCTTATTTAAAATTAGGCCAGCTTTACCGTAATGGGCAGAATTATGAGAAGGAAATAGATGTGTATCAAAAAGGCTTGAAGGCCAAAGATAATGCAGGGGTGATCAATAAAGCCCAGCTGCAGTTCAACCTCGCCGATACATTGGAATTGATGAGCCGTACCGAGGAGGCGATCGAACAATATTTGACCATCCCGCATCTTTACCCGGACCAATTGCCATGGGTGGTGAAAGCATATTTGCGGGTAGCCAAGATCTATGAAGAAGGCCGCGACTGGCAAGGGGCCCAACTGACCTATCAGAAAATCATTCAGCTGAATACCGAGGAGGCGAAATTTGCCCAGGAACGGCTGGAGTGGATCAAAAACAATAAATCAAAGTGAGGTTCATGATGACACTGGTGTTCTTTAATGCGTGGGGGATTTTAGTCAAAGGAGGGGCGATGATGTGGCCCATCCTTTTATTATCCATTGTCGCCGTCACCATTACGATCGAGAAAACAATTCAGCTCAATGCCGTATTGCGTTCCTTGCCGCTGTTGCGTGAGGGTGTGATGGGTGCTTTACGCGCCAATCAGTTAAAAGAGGCGGTTCGTTTATGTGAAGAAACGCCATCATTGCTGGGCAAGGTGATCAAAGCGGGTGTCTTGAAATTCGGCGCCGGGCGCGATACGGTCAAAAGTGAAATGGAGCAGGCGGCGGTGATGCTGGTGCATCAATTAAAACAGCGGCTTGATATTTTGGCGCTTATCACCAATGTGGCCCCCTTATTGGGTCTTTTAGGGACGGTGGCGGGGTTATGTGTTGTTTTTCACGCCGTGCAAATGCGGTCGAATGCATTAAACCCATTGAGTTTGGGAGACATGTCCTCAGGCATTTGGCAGGCTTTGCTGACCACTGCGGCCGGTTTGATCGTCGGTATCATCAGTCTTTCTGTTTACAGCTTTTGCGCCAGCCGCGTCAATGACGTGATCATGCAAATAGAGCAATTGATTTTGGAGATCACCGGGACAATAGAAAGGGTCGCTGAGATCGAAAGCGATCAGTGAGCGTATGAGCCTTGAACATTTAAAATTATCTAAAAATATCATCTGCCCCGTGACAGGCATTGCCTTTGTTAATTTTGTTTTGGTCATTATTTTATTGGTGATGTCAGCAACGGTATTTGCCACACCTTCCGGGGTTGATTTGCAATTACCCGTCGATGGTGCCTATGCAGGCGCAGATGCACGCAGTTTGTCCATCGACATAACCAGCGAGAATGTCATTTATTTAAACGGCAAAGTCACCACCTTAAATGAATTACGCCGTGCCCTGGCCGTCAGCCACGGGCGGCAACGTTTGATAAAAGTAAAAGCGGACCGTCGGGCATCATTAGGGCGTTTGGCGGACATCCTCGATTTATTCCGCGGCATACCGGAGGCAACGGTCAATGTCAGTACGTCTTTTTAAAATAGGCATTATTGTTTTTCTCCTGCACGCTGTGTTGTTGACGCTCATCTGGGTGGGTTTTTCTGTGCCATCACCTAGTGCTTCGGCTGTTTTTATTTATGGGGGCGCCACCTCTCAAACAGGTCCTATGATGTCCGAAGACCAGGCAACGGCCTCGAATGCGGCCCCCCAAAGTGTTGTTTTCGATCCTTTTGATGCGTCTTTTTTCCAACCCTGGGTCAGTTTGCGTGCAATTGAAAAGCCAAAGGCCAGGCCATGATCGTTTGGGATTTCAATGTTATTGTGGCATTGAGTATTTCTTTGGGGTTAGCTATTGTATTAGGGCTGTGGATATTTTATACTAAACGTAAGGGCAGTGCGGGGCAGGACGCGCGTGACTATCCTTATTTGAAGCAATGTTCTTTTTGTACGTATTTGTTTTTGGATTATTTAAGGCGCGACCATGTGCGTTGCCCGCGTTGCGGCAGCTATTTAGGCAATAATTAGAGCAGGGCAGAATCTATGTTAAAAAAAATCCGGCAAAATGAATCAGGCATGATCTTATTGGTGGTTTTGCTGATCGTCACGGTGATGATGGTTTTTACCCTCATGATCCTGACCCAAAGCATGAACCAGACCACCGCCTCACAGAAAGAGATTGAAAGGATCAAAGCCGACCAATTGGCCAAAGGTATTTTTTGGAATGCCTATTCCAGTGGTACCAACCAAAAATTAGCCACCGGCCCTGTTTCTATCGGGGCCATTAATGGCAAGGTCTATCAAGCCACCATTACCTCCACAGGTCCTGCCACTAAAGGGACCGGCTACAGCGTTAATGTCACTTATTAACCTCCCTATTATCTAGATATATAAAATTATCCTAAAACCGTTGACAACCCTTAGGGGATATTGTCTAATAAATTTTGGAAGTTTCTATTCCATAACTACTTACAATCATTTATTTTTTAGCTTAAATTATGTCAAATCCAAAAAAGATAGGTTTTTTCTGGGGAGAAAAGATCTTTCGTATTTTGGAAGTGGAACATAATATCCCCGTCCGTGTCTTTTCGCTTAATCACCAGTCATCTTCTGAAGCTGTTTTGGGTGATAATTTTTCCGACGATATCCACAAAGTGGCCCTTATTCAAAAGACATTGCGTGATGAGCGTCTCGATGCCGGCCCGGTGAAATTATCCATTCCGGCCACAGACACCCTGATCCGTTCTTTTGTTATCCCTGCCATGAAAACCCGTGAGATCCCGGTAGCGGTCGAGTTTGAGGTCAAGAAATACATTCCTTTCAGCCTGAATGAATTGGCCTATGGTTATTACAGCAAGCCGTTTGTCGACGGTAAAGTAAAACGGTTGCGCATCACTTTTGTGGCGATACGCCGTGAATTGCTGGACCGTTATGTTTCCGTCCTAGACCAGGCGGGATTGATGGTTGCTTTTTGTGAGCCGTCCCCGATGAGTTTGACCCGGACGCTGATCGCTAAAAAAGAGATACAGCCCACCGAGCAGGCCATGGTCATCAGCATTGTCGGCGGTCATGCCGAGATCATTTTTGTAGACCACGGCCTGCCTCAGTTGATGCGGGATGTTTATTTGACGGCGGGCCATGAAGTGCAGGCGCAAGACCTGGAAATGATGAAGGGCAGGTTTTTCAATGAAGTGCGCATGTCGATGGATTTTTTCACCCGTCAAACGGTGCAATTAAAACCGATACGTTTGGTGATTATCAGCGTGCCTGAATATAATTTTTTAGCCGAGGCCTTGATCGAAGATTTAGGGATACCGGGCAAAGTGCTTGATCCTGAAAGTGTGGTCTCGGCGCAATCCCCGGAAGACTTTGGTTTTTTAAATGCGTTTGGGGCGGCTTTATCTGATGAAGCAACGATCAAATCTTCGTTTAATCTGATCCAAAAAAAGAACAATAAAACATCATCTGCCGCCGGCTCTTTTCCGTCGATAGATTTTACTCAATTTCAGGACGCTTTAAAAATAGGCGCCGTATGCCTGGTGATTTTGGGGGGATTATGGGGACTTTCCGCCTGGAAATTATCGGCTTACACCAAACGGATAGATGCATTAACGCTAGAGCAGGGCACTTTTGCATCGATGGCTCTCGATCAAGTCAATGAACAGA
>CAZBJT010000127.1:0-5263 GCA_964492215.1 uncultured Planctomycetales bacterium
TGGCCAAGGTGGACGGTTGATTGCCGATATTGGCGACGATGGCGACGTCACTGGCAATAGGCACTAACCCTTTGTCCCAGTTGGAAGCGGTGTCCCAATCCGTCGAGGTGGAACCGTCCCAGGTGATGGTGGTGCCACCGAATATCCAGTTGGTGTTATTAAAGCCCAAGGCATAATTGGCAGACAAGCGGCCCACCAATTCCAGGGACCCGTTGCACGTAGGTGCTGTGCCGCCGGCACCGGTACACGCATCAGAATCGCGCACATCCACATAACTGATCGACTGGGTACCCCCTGGCTGCAAGACGATCTGGGCCGCTGATCCATTGACGGTGGAACGTATCGACAGTAACTGGCCGCTGGCACCGCCCATGGTCACATCATCTACAAAATTTTGTGTGGTGCCGGCAGCAAAGGTCAATGTGTCTGCAGCCGCAACCACCTTGCGGAACCGGTAAAAGGTAGTGGAACCGCTGATCACCTGATTGGTCCCGTCAAATGTCACCTTGCCGCTATTGGTTGTCAATACACCCGTACCTGAGCGCGTCCAATTGCCGGCCACCGTAAAGGCCGTATTGCTCGTCGATGCCGGCGCTGACAATGTACCGCCGGAGTCAATCGTAACAGAACCATTCGCATCAATCGTGGTGTTGTTCGCCGTCCATGTGCCTGCCCCATCCACTTTGATCGCCCCGTTCACCGTCACCGTATCGCTATGGGCCGAGGTGTCCAATTTACCGCCATGCACCGTCAAGGCGCCATTCACGGTCAGATTCCCGGCGCTGGCAAAAGTGCCTTTGTTCGTAGGGTCGTCAATTGCCAAATTAAAAAATGTCGGGGTGGTACTGCCATTAATGTTCAAAGTGCGCGTGCTCACGGTATTATCACCCACATAGGTGAACGTACCTGAATCCGTATCCATGGTCAATGTGATCGTCTCTGTTCCTTTGACGTTCACATTACCGCTGTCATTATTAAATGTCCCAGTTGCCGTCAAATTATGTCCGTTTAATGTCAAGGCAGCACCGCTGTCGATGGTCAAGTTAGCAATCACCACATCCGACGAGAGGCTCGGCTGATTGGCTGGTAATGCAGAGATACGGACCGTATCACCCGGTGCCGGTGTCAACCCGATGTCCCAGTTATATGGATCATCCCAGTCGGTAGAATTCGACCCGTCCCAAACCAATGCGGCAGGCCCAAAAACCCAGTTGGTATTATTTTGTGTGGGAGATGCGGCCGATGCATTGTGCCCGATCAATGCAATGCCACCGCTGGCGTCGCTATCTTTAACATCAATAAAAGAAATCGTCTGGGCACCGCCAGCTTGCACTTTCAATTTGGCCTGGGTGCCGTCCGTACTGCTGCGTATACTTAATAAATTACTGGCAGCCCCCGTCAATGTCAGGCGATTCGTCACGGTTTGGCCTGCCGGTGAAGCCGTGCTGTCCTGGAATGTGATCGTATCGGTTACGTTTGTCGCTTTAACGAACCTGTAAAACGTAGTGGAACCATTGATTGCCTGATTAGTACCATCGAAAGTTACGATGCTGGTGCCCGGCGTAAAAGCGGCGCTGTTATTCCAATCTTGACCTACATTTAAATTCAAATTATTGGTGACAAAGCTGCCGGCATTATTCGTAAAGGTGTGATTGATGTCGATGGGGTTAGCCGTCACCGACACCGTACCGGCCCCGGTGTGCTGCAGGTCATAAAATGCCTGGGCCAAACCGCCGGTGTCCAGTGTTTGGGTCACACCGGTGTCGGCATTAAAAATGACCTTGCCCTGGTTGGAAGTAAAAACACCAGAATTGATCCAGTTACCGATCAAACTGATCGTACCGCTGGTGGTCTGAAGGTTGCCGGCATTGGTGATATCGCCGCAAACATTAAGTGTGCATGTATTTATATTAAGGCTGGAGCCCGCGGGGACGGTGATGCCGGAAGCCAACGCCTGGGCGCAAGCCATCACTGACACGGCAGCTGCTAATAGGAATTTACGGAGCAATTTCACCGACGGTGTATATATAAGTAATGATTAGTATAGATAAAAAGTTTCTAAATACTTAAAAGGACACAGTCTCCCATTAAATATTTACAATAACACCTCCATATTTTATAAGAGGGATACAGTAACAACAACGATTGTTTGAATTATTTATTGCAGGGGGTCGATAATTTTTAGGTGGGGTACGCGGGAAAATTCTTTGACGTTATGGGTAATAAGCACCGCGTGATGCGCCAAAGCAGTCGCGGCAATAATCAGATCATTAGGTCCTATTAAAGTCCCCTTTTGCCGTAACTCATGACGTAAACGCCCATACGACGACGCGCATTCATGACAAAACGGAACAATCATAAAAGGCGAACAAAATGCTTCAATAATTTTCGAATTTTCTTTAGGCCGATTGCTTGCCAAGGCCCCATCAATAAGCTCAGCCTCTACAATCGCAGGGATCCTGACTTTTTCAGGAGACAATTTTACAATAGCATCGACGACTTTTCTTTCCCCTTTAAGATAAAAAATACAGATGTCCGTGTCCAGAAAATATATCATATACTCACTTTCCTGGCATCTTTAACTTTATTTTCCTGAGGTAACCGATGAAAATCCTCGTCTTTCAATGCCCCAGCCAATGATAAAAAACCAGCCGGCCAAGAACGATTCAATATGGCGGAAAGCTTCCGAGTCACCCAACCCGAAACAGAGAATTTCTCTTTTTTAGCTTCAGATTCAATCTGTTTTAACAGTTTATCATCTACATATAGGGTCAATTGAGCCATAAACACCTCCTGTTATATCCAACACCATCTACAAGAAATTATGCCATATAAAAACCTATACGTCCACTTATATTTTATTTTTGCAGGGATTTTTCTAGTTTTTCTATGCGGGATTTTAGGTCTTGGATTTCTTGGTCTTTTTGTTTATTATTTCCCCGGTGGGTGATGTGAAATTAATTGGTAGACGCTACCAATTCTTTTATCTTCATGGATGGAATGGACGAAACTTTAAATCTTTGATTGCTTTGTAATGTTTAATGTTCCCAGAGGCCAATGATAAGTTATTTTCAGCAGCCGTCGCAGCGATAATAGCATCGGTCGCACGCAATCCATGAGAGAGAGAAAATTCTTCTATATAAATCAAGGCCCGGTGGCCGATATTTTCCGTCAATGGAAGGACTACAAAATCATATTCCTTGAAGAACACATTCATCTGCGCCAAATGGGCCCTGTCCCTTGCCCCTTGAAGTACTTCCATACGAGTTAAAATGGAAACAAATCTTTCTGGCGCTCCATCAATCAATTTGGCAGCCTTGGTATTGCCACGCGATAACCAGATCAGAATATCGCTATCAAAGATCACGGTAACGCCCTCCCCTGAGTTCCTCCATGACCTGCTTTACCGACTTGGAATCACCAGACATTGATCCAAAAAAAGGGTGGTCTTTGACGGATTTCTTTTGATGTTCATGCACAGGCACAATGATCCCTTTAGGCTTTCCCCGGTACATGATTTGTACACGTTCATTGCGATCTAAGGCCTTAAGAACATCTTTCATCTTATATCTTAATTCAACAATGGTGGCATTCATAAGTTGGTCCTTTCTATATGTCTACTGTAAGTATACATTAAATAAGCTACTTGTCAACCGGGGGATTACTTGAAACTCTTTTTAATTTCCTTCAGCGAGAGGGCTTGGGGGAAGCCAGTAATGGGACGGGAAATAAGTCTACATATAATTATATAACAAGCAAGAATATGCTGTCAAATTAAAATGGCTTCTCGAAAATGATTTCCGGCATTGGATAATGCTTTTTATTTAAACCGTAAATTTTTCCACCTGTCTGCTTCACTGTTGCTGCCAGCAGCGCATCATTAATATCTGCCCCATGCGTGGGATTCCATTTACGATACAACATTCCACCTGCGTCAATAATAGCTTGATCGATCGGGGCCGTCTTAAACTGAGACAAAAACAGCAATGTGTTCTTTTCCTCATCCTTGCGCATAAAAAATACGATTTCTGCCCGCTGAATTGCGCCTATCCACAATTCATATTCTTTTTTCTCCTGCAATTCTCTTAAAAAAACAAGGGCTTTATGGTCCCCACGCAGGTGCCAAATCAAAATATCGGAATCAATATAGGCCCTCATTGGTGGTGCCTTTGCATAGATTTTTTAAAAGCATTCTTGGCATGAGTCACGGTTTGCTCCATGGATTCTTTTCTTTTCCAGGCCCCGCTAGTTTGCGTAAACACATCCATATCCCCCGCGGACTCCATCCTTTGGGCGTACATTTGTACCGCCCCTTCGATCACCTTCTTCTTGGAAACATGGAGCTTTTGGGCCAAGAAAGATATCTTGTTTAAGATCATTTCATCAACCCTGGCCGATAATATTTTATCCATATACTCACCCCTTTCTTACGTAAGAAGTATAACGTATGAATATGAGATTGTCAATTAAATTAGGGAGGAGAGGAATTTATCTGCGGGGATTATACGGATGCCGTCTTTGATGACATCGGGACAAGGTTGACCGGAAACTAAATAGGCTTGAGGAACTTTAAGTTTTTGCACAAAATATTTAAGAGATGCTGGAACATCTTTGAAAGCCGCTTTTACTTCCACACAAAACCAGGGCTTATTGTCTACACATACCAGAAAATCCACCTCCCGCTGCTCCTTGTCCCGCAAATAATGCAGGGTAGCTTTATACCCATGAACATCCAAAAGAAAATGGCAGAACTTCAACAGATGAGAAGCCACCATATTTTCCAGACGTGCAGCCTCATCAACAACCTCCGACCAATCCCATAAATATAATTTCGGCTCCTTGCGCAGGCTATTGATCAGCGGTGTGCTATAAGGATACACACGAAAATGATAATAAAATTTCTCCAGAATATCTACCCATAAACTCATGGTTTTATGAGTAGTCTGGATGTCTTCTCTTAAAGCATTGAGCGAAAAAAGCGATCCCACCTTTGAAGGCAATAAACTCGCCAAGACTTGCAAAGCAGATAAATCCCTGACTAATTCAACATCCCTGATATCTTCTTTGATCAAACGGTCGATGCGCTCGTTGTGCCAACGGCGCAAAAGACGATCATTGGCCTTGGTAAATACTTCGGGGAAACCACCATAATGCAATAAATCCGTAAATGCATTCTTTGAACCATTAGCATGAAAATCAATTTCGTGAAAAGGAATAAACTCCGGAGGAACCTTTGCGATCAGCTCACCTACCGAAAAAGGAT
>CAZBJT010000128.1:0-5258 GCA_964492215.1 uncultured Planctomycetales bacterium
TTGTAACCGAACAAAGAACCGATCCCTTTGTGCAATTCCGTTGAAATAAAGGCCAACCATTCTAAAAACTGATAACGATCCCCTTTAACAGCACCTTTGGAGTCACTCAAATAGGATAAAATCGCAATATTCTCGGTCAGCGTATAGCCATTATCCAAAGTCAGCGCCGGCACATAACCTTTAGAATTGATTTTGTAGAAATCTTCTCCCTTTTCCGTCTTATGCGTTCTAAGATCCACGCGTTCTGTTGTATGAGGAATGTTCCATTCATTCAAAAGAATGTGTGCTGCCATTGAACAAGCTGCGGGCGAATAGTAAAGTTTCATAATCATCTCCTTTATTTTTGTTAAACGGTTAATAATTTAATAGCAGGTGCTACTCGAGTACCGAGAAGTTCAATGGCTTGCATATGTTTCTCATGAGGCAATGAAGCTACGTCCATTTGAAAGCTAATGCGAGATATACCCCCTAAAGCTTTGCTGTGTTCAATGACCTTTTCGACTATTTCTTCAGGGTTCCCCACCAGCAATGCGCCATGACGACTTCGTTGAGCGTCGAAATGGGCACGGGTCACCGGCGGCCAACCACGTTCACGACCGATCTCCGTGAATGAGCGGGCATAGCCGGGAAAGAAATCATCAATGGCTTGTTGCGTCGTATTTGCTACGTAACCTAAGGCATGAACACCCACTTTAAGTTGATCAGGCGAGTGACCTGCACGCTCACCACTTTCCCTGTAAAGATCAACAAGTGGACGGAATCGTCGTGTTTCACCGCCGATAATCGCAATCATCAAAGGAAGCCCAAGGACGCCGGCACGGACAAATGATTCAGGTGTTCCTCCCACACCCAGCCAAATCGGCAATGGATTCTGCAAAGGTCTTGGGTAAACACCTTGACCCTTAAGTTCAGCCCGGTGTTTGCCGGACCAGTGGACATGTTCATTTTCACGGATATTAAGAAGCAGGTCGAGTTTTTCTGCAAAAAGCGAATCATAGTCTTCAAGCTTTAGTCCAAACAAAGGAAAAGCCTCGATAAACGAACCGCGTCCAACGATCATCTCCGCACGTCCTTGGGAAATAAGATCAAGGGTAGCAAAGTTTTGGAAAACGCGTACAGGATCCGCAGCGCTTAGAACAGTAACAGCACTCGTCAGACGAATGCGGCGCGTCCGCGCAGCCGCAGCTGCAAGAATAACTACCGGAGCGGAGTCAATAAATTCCTCACGATGATGTTCGCCAATTCCGAACACATCCAACCCGACATGCTCGGCATGTTCGATGCGTTCAATCAATTGACTTAAAGTATTTGACGCACTGACTTGAGGGTCTGAAGATACGGCTGCAAAGCTATCAACACCGATCTGTAATTTTTCAACTGTAGTATTTTTCATATTTACCTCCTTCTAATACCAACTGGTTGGTATTAGCCGTGGACAAAAAAATTAACATTACTTTTTTATTAAAGTTTGAAGATACTTTTTAAAATGCTCCAAATTATCAACGATCACGTCATTATTGCCCTGGACTTTTGCCAAAATATACGACCCTTGCAAAAGAGCAACAAAATGTTTTGCAATAGTGTATGGTTCAAAATTACCCCCATACTGCTTCTTGGCATCCGCTAAATCTTGAGCGAAATCATTGGTCACATTCTCAAAATGCTCAGAACAGATCTTGCGAATACCCGGATGAGTATCTGAAAGCTCTTGCCCTAACATTCCTTTGATACAAGCTTTGGTACCTTTAGGCTTTTTAATCATTTCAATAAGCATGTCTAAGTGACCAAACACCCGCTTATAAGGGTCTTTGCCAAATAGCTCCTCTTTAATTTTCTGTTGTGCAGCGCATTTGCGTGTCAAAAGGGCCTTGGCCAGATCTTCCTTACTTTCAAAATAATGGAAAAAGCTGCCCTTAGTTGTCTTTGCTTTTTCACATATCTCATCAACACTTGTGGCGACATAGCCCTTGGCCATCATCAGCTCAAAAGCTGCGTCCAAAAGATTTTCTTTTTTGATTGGTTTTTCTTGTATTGTTCTCATATCATACCTACCAGTTGGTTTAATAATATTACGTTACAAATTTTTGTCAATGATTTCTTTTCAAACAAAGAAGGAGCCCTTTACAAGGAATCCAAAAACCTTATAAAGGGTTATAGAAATGTGGTCGCTGGCGGGACAGTGTTAGAACCTGTTTGATGACACCATATCTCACTTAAGAAAAGCTAGAAGATCGGCGTTAAGTTGGTCTTTGTGTGTATCCGCCAGGCCATGCGGTGCGCCTTTATATACCTTCAGGGTGGAATTCTTAATGAGCTTTAAAGAAGCCATTCCCGCGGCCGCGATTGGTACAATTTGATCATCGTCACCGTGAATAATAAGTGTTGGCACGTCGAATTTCTTGAGGTCTTCAGTAAAATCCGTCTCGGAAAATGCTTTAATGCAATCCAAAGTATTCTTGTGCCCCGCCGTCATTCCTTGCAACCAAAACCAGTCAATCGTACCTTGAGAAACCTTGGCTCCCGGTCGATTAAAACCGAAGAACGGACCACTGGCAATATCTTTGTAAAGCTTGGAGCGGTCAACCATTGAGTTGGCACGAATGCCATCGAACACTTCGATTGGCAAGCCGCCGGGATTAGCAGCGGTCTTAAGCATCAGTGGCGGTACCGCAGCAACCAGTACTGCTTTGGCTATACGTTTTGTTCCATATAATAAATTTGAGTACCGTCTTTGGTAGCAATTGCGCTCATATTATTCCTTCATTTTATTAAACGCCCGATTAACCATATGCAGCAGATGGTGATCCTCAAATGGCTTTGGTAAAAAACCTACTGCCCCTGCTTTTATAGCCTTCTCCTTAAACCTGCCATCCTTATCCGCTGTAATAATAATTACAGGAAGCTTAGAGCCCATTTCCGTAAGTTTTTTCAGCGTGCCCCACCCATCTAATCCCGACATATGAATATCTAGAATCAAACACCCTGAGGAAGCATTTGGCACAGCTTTAAAGAATTCATCTGCAGAAGAAAATACATCCACTGCAAAACCATAAGAAACCATAAGTAATTTAAGCGAACGAAGCACGGACTGGTCGTCATCTAAAATATAAATTTGCTCTTCTACTAAGGGCAGTTTGTAATTCTTAAGTGGTAATTCTTCTGTTTCATTCATAATGTTATTCTAGGGACAGGTAAAAATGATTCAATTGTACTTGGGTATAACCCTTTTTTACCTTTGTGGGTACGGCGGGGGATTTTGCTCTCGAACATTATTGGTTCAATCTATTGCTGCCATTCTGCTTGAAGCATGGCGGCCAAAAAACCTGCGCCGAAAGAAAAACAAGTCACAGCATCTTGATCACGTAATTGGCCATTTAAAATATCCTTTAAAACAAATAAAACCGATGGTGAAGACATATTGCCGTAGTCCTTCAAAATCTGACGGGATGGCCGCATGTCCTCATCCGAAAAGCCAAGCTGTAGCTGAATGGCATCTAAAACCTTTCGCCCGCCTGAATGAAAAGCATAATGCTTCTTATTCTGAGAATGATCTTTATAGAGCGCATGTAAAGCTTGAGCTACGATCTCAGGCACTTTAGAAGAAATCACATTGCACAAACGCGAATCCAGGTATTTAAAGCGCAGGTCATCGCGGAATTGAGGCCTCAATATAGAAGAAATATGCTTGATGCATAGGCCGGGGCCATTGGTCCGATTACTCAATAAAACAGCAGCTGCGCCATCTGAGAAAATGGCATTCGATAAAATGAGCTCCGGCTTCTCTTTCCAATGGGTAGCTGCTGAACAGATCTCGACCGCTATCACTAAAACGGAAGTATCCGGCGATCGCCTTAAATAATCGTCCGCTGCCCGTAAAGCCGGCAGAGCGCCTGTGCAGCCTAAGCCCACCAAGTCCAAGGTGTGGATATTTTCCGGCAGACCAAGCCGCTGGCTCACATAGGTACTTAAACCAGGGCAAAGATACCCCGTGCACGTGCATATAAAGACCGCATCAATATCCTGGGCCCGGTGGTCTTTCTTTTTAAGGATCTTTTGCGCAGCTTCGACAGCCAGGTCCACGGCTGAACGTTCAAAACGCTCCATTTTCTCATCCGGCGATTCTAATAACAAGACTTGCGGATCATCCCAGGAAAAATACCGGCGATGAATGCCATCATCTAGCAAAAATCTCTTATAAAGATCCAATGCGCGATCGGATAACTTCATTCGATCGATTAGAATATCGAAAACTTCCTGCTGTGTAAGGCTATTGAGAGGATTAGCTGTTTCAACACCTAGAATGATTGTCCTTGAAGCCTGTTGTTTATCGGTCATGGCCCATACCTTCCGTCATAGAGATCCTGGTTTTCTTAAAAATAGTCTTGATCAAGAACAACTTAAGGCCCGGGATAACCGCACAGATTTCCACCAACCAGGGGAATTTTAAGATCATATGCCCCATCAAAGCCCAACGCATCTGTTCCTGCAATATTCCCTGCATCGGTTGAGCTCGGTTTTTAAGTCCTTTTTGACGACGATCGAACTCATACGCGCAATCCCTGGCTGTGCTTAACGCAATGGCCATCCCATCCCCTGTAAAAGACGGGATGACCATGCGCTGGTCCCCTAGAAAGAAAACATTGTCACGGCTATTCCCGGAAGATAAGAACCCATAAGGGATGTGCCCTACAGCACAAACCGGCTCAATAAAATCAGCCTGCTGGAAAACAAGGTCCAATTGGGGATTTGAACGGCGCAAGAAAATAATGACCTCATTGAAATTACCCTGCAAGGCCTTATAAACGTCCTTTTTAATGACAAAACAAAAATTCACCACACCACCTTCGACGGGACAAATCCCCCCATACCCGGCGGGGAAAGTGAATAAGACGGTTGTTTCCTTGTACGCTGGGGCCAGGGATCCCAGACGGATATGCGTCTTTAACCCGATATAAGAGCCATCCTTCCCAAAACGTTTGTGTTTTTTAGAGTGATCGTGTTTCCCTATTGCCATAAACACATGCTTGGCATAAAAATCACCCTTATTTGTTTCGATCCTAAAAGAACCATCTGCCTCCTTGTGGTAATCCCTCATACACACACCGCGGAAGACATCGGCACCATTATCCTTGGCGTTATTCAGGAGATCTTCGTCAAGTTTATAACGAGACACTCCCCGTCCTGCAAAAGGGAACATGAAACTGGCATTTGAGCGCGGTGAGAACAACTGGAAGTATTTTACAACAGGGGTATCATCA
>CAZBJT010000129.1:0-5252 GCA_964492215.1 uncultured Planctomycetales bacterium
CCGTCTACACCCTTGATCTAGAATCTGTCCAACAAGACTATATTTTATCGGACCTGGCGAATCTAGTCTTCTCTGCCTTAATGGCTTTACCAACCACGACGATCAAGATGATGATCAAAGACTATTTTGAACAGCACGATCTTGACGCTGAATACGCTGGGGTTCTTAACGCCCTTGTTAAAATCAGGTTAATCCAGGAATATATCGCTCAAAGCCCTCGCGAAGCATCCGCCAGACTTTCTTCCTATTCACCGGCAGCAATACACACCCACTTATCACCTGTTTCCGCTAAAAAAGAAATGATCAGTGCGGATACACTAAAAAAAATGGACGATACCTATATGTTCAATTTGCCTGCCAGGAGAAAACTTATTATCGGAGTATTAAAAAAGATGAACAGCGATCGAAGATTTCTTGCGTAGTTATTTAAGGGGTTTCGATAAAATCTCGGAAAATAATAGCACCCGCCATTTTTCTTTGGACTTTAAGGCCGCTATATAATCACAAAATCGCGTGAGTTCCTTCCGTTGGGTGGTTGCGACAAAATCCGCATGATGAGTCAATACGCCGGATAATGGTCGACGGTGTACCTCTTTTGTTAACTGCCCCATCACGTCCCGGGCGCTTTGAAGGATACCCTTTCCTGATTCATATCGACTAAAAGAAATCTGTACCGGCAGTTCGATGATCCATTGATCCTTTATTTCTGATGGCCGCGCCCCCGCTGAAAATACCTGAAATGATTCTTCCTTGAGTACCTTGACGGTGCGCGCATCATAACCGTGATAGGGTGGGACAAAAGCAGAGGTAAAATGCTCCCCGAATGCCGTCCGCATTTTTTCAAGGCCCTGCTTAATATCGTCACGCTGGCACGTCAAAGACCGTGATTTTCCAAATTCATATTTGGTGCGTCCATCCACCGCATGGTTCACATGCCTCCATCCATGCTGGACAATATCCAACAAGTGCGGTGTTTTTTCCTTGGCCCGGCATAAGAAACGGACAAGTGCTTGATCCATCCGATCTGGAATAACCGCATGGACAACAGGAATGCCGCGTTCCATGGCCGTATCAAAAAAGAAACGGAACTCACGGTCCAGCGTACAAACATCATCGTTGCGGATAAAAAGACATGGACTCGGCATATAATTAAGTATACTATTTTCTAAAAACAATGCGTATCTTACTGCACTATACACATAAACAAACCCTCGGGCATACCACCCGAATTGTATCTTTGGTCAAAGCCCTTTGTCGACAAAAAGCAAATGTACTTGTCCTGCAAGGAGGAGTTCCTCAACCTTTTATCCATTTCCCCAAAAATTGTAAGGTGATGGATGTCCCTTTTCCTTTCGACAGCCGCAGCAGCTTTCAATCACAAACGGCGCCCGTATCAGCCGCCAAACGCGCCCAATTCATCTTGAAGGCGGCAAAAGATCATGCCCCAGATGTTTTTATTACGGAATTCTTTCCCTTCGGACGACTAGCCTATATACCAGAACTCCTGCCCACCTTGCGCTATCTGCGTCAACAGAACACACGCATTATGGCCAGCATCGGTTATCCTTTATTGGGTGAATTAGAACGGCTGCAAGACCGTAAATTCGCCGCCTTGCATCAAGCCCTATTGGCTTTCTATGACACCTTTCTTATTCATACGCCCCAAGACTTGGAAACTCCTTATATCCAAAAAGCCATTCATTCTGAAATTCTGTCTAAATCTTATGCCACCATCATCAAGAAGCTAAAAAAGAAAATAGTTTATACCGGTTATATAGTGCCGGAAAAAATAATGACCGGTGGTGCCAAGCTTCCTCCCATGAATGATTCCATACCTACGGTTGTGATCAGCCGGGGTGGTGGCGCTGTCTATCCAAAGCTCATCACGCTTGCCATTGAAGCCCAACGCCTGCTTGATCATAAAATCCATACCATTATCGCCTGCGGTCCGGCAACCACCTCTGCTGAAATGGCTTTTTTCCAATCATGCCTGAAACCTCAAGACAAGGGCCGGGTCTTTCTGGCTAACCATTTAGATGACCTCGATCAACATTTACGTACTTGCCGGGTATCTGTCTGTCTTTGCGGTTATAATACGTCTGTCCAGTTGATGCGCCATGGCACCCCGTCGGTCATTGTTCCTTATCAAAACACCTTGTCGCAAAAGTCAACCAACGATCAAATGGCCCGGGCCCAACTGCTTAAAGAAAAATTTTCCAGCATCATCCTCGACTATGCCGGTATGACAGCCCCATCCCTGGCAGCTGCCATCCATCAACAACTCAACAGGCCCCGCCCCGATGCTGCCCCCAAAGATTGGTTTAATGGAGCTTCTGTGAGTGCCCGTTTGATCATGCAGTCTTAGGCTGCCAGGTATTGCAAATTAAACTTCTTTAAAAATCCATGATAGGCAAAACAGCCGGGACACCGTCCCTGGGCCGCATCACCGGTGTGTTTTTCCCTGACAAGGTCTAAATCTTTAGGTAATCTGCCATGTACATCCACCTGGCCTGCCGGAGATAAATAAAGACAGGGATAGACATGGCGACGGGAATTGATAAAAAGGGATTTGGCCGGGGTGGCACACGCACGGATGCATTTTCGACCACCCGCCAATAACACCATCATCGCTTCGACCAACTCTCGATCCACTCCGGAATAATTGTCTTTCAACATGGATGAAACCTGATGGCGGACACTTTCGATCATTTCCGTTGATAAGGAAGCCAGCTCTTCGGTGTTCGGCAATTCATGACGGTGATAATAATCAGACACCCCGCTTTCCATAATCTTAGGAGAAAATCTCGCTTTAAAATGCCTCGCCAGCCGATAAACGTCGATGAGCTCGGCATAATTGGTCCGATTGATGGTGAATTTAAACTCCAAAACCACCTGTTTACCAAAATTTGCGGACAGCCACTCAATGGTCTTTAACGTTTTCTGGTAGGCCCCTTTCCCACGCAAAAGGTCATGCGTTTGCTCCCCACCGTCAATACTGATTCCCATATCCATCCCTTGAAGATATGGACCGTAGGTTAAAAAGACACGACGGACCCCTTCAAAATAAGCAGCATTACTATATACGCCGAATCCGCGGATTTGGCCATGCTGACGGAAAAAAGACAAGGCTTTCAATAAGCGGCCGCAATTTCTATTTAAGAATGGTTCCCCGCCGGTAATGGATACGGAATGAATGGTGTAACGTTCAAGCAATTCCCGCATCATGCGTATGACCATGGAAGCGGTCATTTCGTGACGGTCCTTTTCGGCCCAAATCCCGCAATGCTGGCAATGCAGCTGGCAATGATTGGTTATCTCAACCGTTATATTTTCAAGCACTGGTTTCAATGCCTTACCTCGAGGAGATCATACATGCTTTTCTAACTCACTTAACGCCTTGGCGCGATACATATTCTCATCATAATAAGAACAAGTTTGGCAAGCCTTGAATTTTTTCTGAATGTCTCCCTGTTTCCCCATCAGGCGCATATCCATCATTGTTGAAGAAAGCCAAATCTGTTTCAGTGATGACTTAGCAAAATCACCCAGGGGCATCTGATGGATATCACAACACGTGGTCAAATCACCGTCGGACATAACAGTCATATAAAACCAGCCGTTCAAACAGACGGCAGGGGTCTTTTTTTCCTGGTTTTCTAAATCCGATAAGGCCCGTCCCGGTAAAGTAAACGCACCGTTATACGCATGGGCAAACATTGGTTTAAAATAAACCTTGTTCACCCCCCATTGGGATGCCAGGCTCTGCATTTGCAATATTTGCTTGGTATTATCAGAATTGACCACATAGACAATCTCTATGCGAAAATCGGGCTTGGTGGTGTCCCGCAAAGAAACAAGACGCCGGATATTTTCCACCACACGGTCAAAAAGATCTTTTCCCTGCAAATCGATATACTGTTGCCTATCGACGGCACAAAGGTCGATAACAATATGGTCCGCCTTGATGATATCCGAACAATACTCCCATGGGCAGGCTGCATTCGTATACATTTTCAATCTTATCGGCTTATCTTCTAAGTGCCGCATCATCTCCCGAAACAATGGATGAGTGGTCGGCTCTCCCCGGCCCGTAATTTCAATCTCATCGACTTTTAAATCAACACAATCATTGATGAGTTCAACAAATTTTTCCCATGGCAGGAAATGCGCTTTATCAGAATGATGCGCATTTCCCGGCGCGTGGGTCTCGCAATGCACACACCGAATATTGCATGTATTGGTGATGCCCAGTGTCAAAAGATGCGGGCCAATATAGGCTTTATGATCACGGGCTCCGGCAATACGCAGCAAAAACCTTTTTTGTAATTCATCGGCGTCAATAATCATCGACCGTTTCCTTCCAGAAAGGCGCGGCAGCATTCAACAACAGTTTCGGCTTTATCCAAACTCATAAATGAATACAAGGGAAGATGCAAGGCGCTCGCCGCATACCAGTCACTGACCGGGAACTTTTTCTGAGATACATCTTTAAATAGATCCATGTGATGCAGCGATAAATACGGCCTTTGGACCATAACCCCTTGCTTGGCAAGAAACTCCACCAAACGGTCTCGCTGCGCACAACAAATGACAAAATTCTGGGCGACACTGATTGTTCCAGGACGATCTGTAAAAATAGTCAGCCCCTTCACAGCGGCCAGTCTGTTCTCATACAAGGCCTTGATGGCATGCCTTGATTTGATGATTTCCTTAAGGCGGGTGAATTTGACGCGTAATGCAATAAGGTCCATCAATGCCATGGGCGCAAACCGCTGACCCAGCTTTAATAATTCCTCATCATTACGCCAATCTTCCATCCAGCGACGGATACGGTTTCCCTTAGTACCATTAAAAAGGACCATGCCGCCACCGCCGCCACAAGACGATAATGGCTTATAATAGGAAAAGGAAAATGTCGCCATATCACCAAAAGTTCCTAGATTGCGTCCTTTGTAAGAAGAACTTTCTGCCTGACATACATCTTCAATAAAAACGATCTTCTTACCCTTACATAATTTACCGATCTGCTCTACATTGCATGGTCGGCCAAACATATGGGCGGCAATGACTGCCTTAGTTTTCTTAGTGATTGCTTTGTCCACAAGCACAGGATCCATTTGCAAATCGCCGCGATGCGCATCCACCGGCACGGGTTTGGCCCCGCAATAACATACAGCCAAGGCGACCGCCTGGTATGTCAAGTCCGGCACAATCACTTCGTCGCCAGGGCCTACCCCTGCCGCCAGCAAAGC
>CAZBJT010000130.1:0-5251 GCA_964492215.1 uncultured Planctomycetales bacterium
CTTGCATGCGAAACCCAGGCAAATGTCTATCGGCCAGCAGCAACGGGTGGCTGTGGCCCGGGCTTTGGCGAATAAGCCTAAATTAGTTTTAGCAGATGAACCCACAGGAAATTTGGACCGCCTCCATGCCGAAGAAACCATTGCCTTGATCCAGGAAATATGTGCGGAGAATGATGCGGCGTTACTTTTAGTGAGCCACGACCAGGGGATATTAGGCAAATTTAACAAGATCGCTAAAATGTCGCAGATAAATAAGGGGGTTTAGCCATGAATGCCATTTTTCTCATTGTCCGGCGCAGTTTACGCCAGCATTTTTTATCCACCTGTGTCACGGCTTTTGCCGTGGCCCTGGCTTGCGGGTTACTAATGTCTGTCTTTGCCATTCAAACCCAAACATATGAGGCCATGACCGCCGGTGCCACCCGTTTTGATGCGGTGTTGGGTGCGCGCGGCAGTCAATTGCAATTGGTCTTAAATGCGGTGTTTCACCTGGATGTTTCGCCGGGAAATTTGCCTTATAAGATTTACATGGCTATGAAAAATGACCCCCGCGTCCAACAGGCGATCCCTTATGCCGTCGGGGACAATTACCGCGGATTCCGCATTGTCGCCACGACCCCGGAGCTCTTTGCGTATAAAGCAGCCGGCCGGAACTTTGAATTGGAACCTGGGGGGAGGTTTTTCGATCCATTGAAACGCGAGGCGGTGGTGGGTTCATTTGCCGCCGATAAAAGCGGTCTTAAAATAGGATCGGTGTTTAATGCCTATCATGGCATTGTTTTTGAGGAGAAAATGAAACACCCTGAACAATTCACCGTGGTCGGGGTATTAAAACCCACCAATACACCGGCGGACCGGTCCATTTGGACACCGTTGGAATCTTTTTACCGGTTGTCCGGCCATATGCTGCGCGGGGCTGATGTCAATTATGTAGCCAAGGAAGGGGAGGCTATCCCTGATGACAATAAAGAAGTTTCAGCGGTGATGATCAAATTCAGGAACCCGCAGGCAGGGATCAATTTTGACCAGACCATTAACCGGCAGGGCAAGGTCGCGACACTGGCCTGGCCGATCGAGAAGGTCATGGCTGATTTTTTAAATAAAATGGGCTGGTTTCATAAAATACTGACGATTTTAGCCTATGTCATTGCAGTGGTGGCGGCCGCGGCCATTTTAGCCGGCATTTATAATTCCATGAATGAACGCCGCCGTGAATTTGCCATCCTAAGGGCTTTGGGGGCGAAACGTTTTCACATTTTTGCGGTGATCGTCTTGGAATCTTCCTTGATTGCGGCCATTGGTGTTGTGGTCGGGTTTATTGTTTATATGATCGTTCTTTCCATCGCCTCCATCATTATCCGTTCCGGTACAGGGGTTGTGATCGAGGTGTTCCGTTTTCATCCGGTGTTCTTATGGGCACCCGTCGGTATTATTGTGCTGGGGTCATTGGCAGGTGTTATCCCGGCTATGAAAGCTTATCAATCGCCGGTGGCGGAAAATTTGATACCGCAATCTTAAGAAAGGTAAAATATGTTCAAAATATTATTTGCTTTGGTAGCCATGGTTGGTCTATTATCTAATGCATCAGCACATGAACACCATCCCCCTCATCAGGGGACATTGATTGTGCTGGGTGAAGAATTCGCTCATTTAGAATTAGTTGTCGATCCTGTAAAAGGCAGCTTGTCCGCATATTCTTTAGATGGCGAAGCTGAAAATGCTGTTCCATTGGTACAGGAAAGCATCACCATCAACGTGGCACCCAAGAACGGGGCTCAGGCTTTTGATGTGGTGCTTAAAGCGGTAGAAAACCCACTCACGGGTGAAAAGATCGGCAGCACCTCGCAGTTCGATGGTGAAAGTGTCAATTTAAAAGGCCTGGATAAGTTCTCAGGCTTGATCGAGCAAGTGACTACCAAGGGAGAAGTTTTTAAGGGCATTGTTTTCGAGTTTCCCGGAGGCAATGACCATGATTAAGGCTAACGAGAAACTTAGTAAACTTATTTTGATCACGGTCTTGATTTTAGTGGCGGCCCGCCCGGGCTGGAGCGAAAATGCTGTCGGCCATGGCGCTGCTGTATTGACACTTGAGAAGAATAATGTTCAGTATGAGGTCATTCCTTTTGACCGTTTGTTCTTTAAATATCATCCGCCCATGGAGATTGAAAATCCTGATGGTACGGTGACCCCAAAGGCAGATAAGCCCATGCCTATTCCGGCGGCGATCAAAGCGCTTAATGGCAAGAAAGTGGCCATTAAAGGGTTTGTGACGCCGCTGGAGAATGATGGCAAGAATGTAAAGACGTTCTTATTAGTGGACCAGCTGGTGACCTGTCTGTTTTGCCAGGGGCTGGGTATGGACCAGTGGATCATGACCGAGGTGGTTGACCCCAAAGGGATACGCCTTAACGATGATCAATATGATGAAGCCTTGACGGTTTACGGAACATTGGAAGTCGGCGAAGAGATGCAAAACGGTGAGGTAACCAGCATTTATCGTATGAAAGCCGACGGTGTGGAAGTGCCTAAGAAGAAATTTTTGAATATTTTTTAAAAACGGGGGGTTTATGAAAAAGTTTATCGCGGCCATGGTCTTGGTGTTGGGTATGAGTGTAGCGGTCTATGCGGAAGATGCCGTGATCGGGCCGGGCAAGCGGGTCAAAATAGAGTACACCCTTTTTGCCAATAATGAGCAGATCGAGACATCGGTCGGTCATGAACCCATGGAATACACCGTCGGTGATCAAACCATCATCCCGGGTTTAGAGAGCCAGTTAAACGGCATGCACGTCGGTGAAGAAAAAGTCATTGAGGTGGAAGCTAAAGATGCGTATGGCGAGGTTGATCCCAAAGCAGTGAAAGAATTCCCCAAGACTTCTTTGCCTAAAGGCGTTGAACCCAAGGTAGGTATGGTATTGCAAGCCACCGCCCCCGACGGTGAAGATTTTCCAGCCACCATTAAAGAAATCAAAGACGATCAAGTGGTGCTCGATTTCAATCACCCCTTGGCCGGCAAGCCCTTAAAATTTAATGTGAAAGTCTTAGACATTCAAAACGCCCCCATACCAGCCCCAACCCCGGCACCCGATGCTGCTGCACCAGATGCAGCCGCGGCTCCAGCTGCCGCCGAACCAACGCCAACAGCTCCAGCAGTAGTTAATAGTGAAAAGTAGGGACGTACACGACTTTTAGTCTAGGTGTCTGGAATTACGGAGTAGGTAGGAGATTGATTAGATTAGTCAGCAGCAGCATGGTGCATAGGCCTATCATGACGCCCCAGGCCGCCAGCACATGCCCGCCTTCTTCAATGGCTTCGGGCAGCATTTCAGCCACAACTAAATAGATCATTGCACCGCCGGCAAAACCCAAGCCAATGGCCAAGAACGGTTCGAATACCCATGCCAATAAGGCGGCAGGTGCAGCCATGAGCGGCTGGGGTACGCTGGTTAAAATGGAAGCCCAGGCGCATTTAAGGGTAGAGGCCCCGTCTTTTTTAAGCGGCAAGGATACGGCAATACCTTCGGGGATATTATGCACGCCGATGGCAATGGCCATGATCAGGCCAAAATGAAAGTTGCCTGTGGCAAAACCAACCCCGATGGCAATACCCTCTGGGATCGAGTGGATGAACATGGCGATACAAAATAAAATGCCTTTTTTGGAGAACCCTTGGGCCATTTGATGGTCTTCAAGGTGATGGTCTTCGAGGAATTTTTCCGTCCACCAGAAAAAGGCGGCTCCAAGTAAAAGGCCTAAGATAACTTCATAAGGGGCGCAGGGAAATTTGGATTTTAAAGCGATGCCTTCCTGCGCCAGTGAAAAGACAGCCGCAGAGATCATCATGCCCGCGGCAAAAGACGCAGCGAAAGCACGCAAGAGCTTGGAATGGTTCTTGACGAAATGGACGGGGATGGCCCCCAGTCCCGTCGCCAGGCAGGAAATAACGCCGGTCAAAGTAGACCAATAGATCAAATACATTTGTTCAGACATAATAGTAATCTACCATAGACATTTCCGGCAGGGGACAAAATTCTTATTTTTACTCTAAGCATCCTGCCAGGTGTGGTATACTTAAAAAAATTCAAGAAAGGTTTTATGATCCGTCAATTTTTAAAAGATACCAAAATTAAAGAAGCCATGAGTTCACCGGCCATTACGGTCAATGAAACGGATGACTTTGTTTTGGTGCATGAAAAATTTTACCTGCATGGCATCCGTCATTTGCCGGTGGTTAATGAACCAGGTTCAGTGGTGGGGATCATTACCCAGCATGATTTGTACAAAATCCATTCCCCCCGTAAGCTGGAAGACGGCAGCTGGTATTATGACAAAGATTTGCTTAATGGTTTTATCCTCAAAAATGTCATGCTGGAAAACCCTTTTACCTTAAAATCAGAACAATCCCTGTTTGAAGCGGTCGAAGCTATGGTTAATTTCAAGTTCGGCTGTATCCCCGTTGTCGATGATTACCGCACCCCTCAAGGCATACTCACCCGTGCCGATGTTTTGACCTTCCTGCTGATCAAATAACCTTATCTTAACACTTTATTTCTTCTTAATATTTCCTTAACAATGGAAAGTTAGAATTGTTTTGTTCAGAGAATAAAGTCACGGCAACAGTTCAACTTACAGCAATGGAGGGGTCATGGTACAAAGAGTTCTAAGGTTAATGATGGCAATGGTTTTCGCTATGCCGATCATGTCATTTGCGGCTGATACGCAGGTGGATTCCTTAATCAAGAAGTTGGTGGACAAGGGTATTTTGACCCAGGATGAAGCCACCGGCCTTAAAGGTGAAATTGCCACTGATGAAAAGAATTTGCGTGAAACAAATATGAAACGGGATATGCCGGAATGGATACAAAGCACCAAATTGACCGGTGATTTCCGTGCCCGTATACAAAGTGAACGCCGTGAGGATGCCACCAATGGTCCTCAGGGAGACAGGCTGCGCAGCCGCTTGCGTGCCCGTTTAAATGTGGAAACAAAACCGAATGATAAGACCAAAGTGGTCATCGGTATTGCTTCTGATGGCGGCACATTCAATGATGGAAAGAATAATGCCCGTTCCAATAATTATACTGATAGTTCATACGGTGGTTCTACCGCTAATCCATTTTCAAAACCGAATATTGTTTTGAATAAAGCTTATGGTCAATATATGCCGACCGATGAATGGACTTTGACCGCCGGTAAAATGGATAATCCTATCTGGGAACCCATGGAATTCTTATGGGATGCAGATATAACC
>CAZBJT010000131.1:0-5216 GCA_964492215.1 uncultured Planctomycetales bacterium
AACAGAAAAGTGAAAAGGGAGGGTAGTAAGATGTCAGAGACAGCCGTTAAGGAATTAGCCCCCAAACTCGAGGGGATCTACAAGGAAGTAACTGGTTTAACCGTCCTCGAATTAGCCGAATTAGTCAAGGCCATGGAAGACAGACTTGGTATCTCAGCTGCTGCTCCGGTCGCCGTTGCCGCTGCTGGTGCCGGTGCTGCCGCCGCTCCTGTCGAAGAGAAAACATCTTTTGATGTGATCTTAAAGGAAATTGATCCTGCCAAGAAGATCGGCGTGATCAAGGAAGTCCGTGCCGTGACCAATTTAGGTCTAGCCGAAGCCAAAACATTGGTCGAATCAGCTCCTAAGACCATCAAGGAATCTGTGCCGAAAGCCGAAGCTGAAGATCTCAAGAAGAAACTTGAGGCAGCTGGTGCTAAAGTGGAATTGAAGTAATTCCTGTTTTGGTTTTACCTTAAGAATTATTACGACTTTTCATTAACCTGAAAGCCAAGGGATGATTTCTATCATCCCGTGGCCTATTGGCGGAGAATATGGAAAAACTAAAAATCAGAAATTTTAGTAAGTTCCAGGACAACTTCGAATTACCGAAGCTCCTTGATATACAGACCCTGTCGTATGAAGAGTTCTTGCAGCGCGAAATCCCAACAGACAAGCGCAAAGATCAAGGGTTAGAGGAAGTTTTCCGTGAAGTATTTCCATTGGAAAGCTATGACGCTCAGATCCGTTTAGAATATATCGGTTATGTTATCGGCAAGGAAAAGTACTCCCGCTATGAATGTCAGCGTCGGGGTATGACCTATGCGGCGCCTTTGAAGGTCAAATTGCGTTTGATCACACCGGTCGATATTAAGGAACAGGAAGTTTATTTCGGCGATTTCCCGCTGATGACCGATACCGGTACATTCATCATCAATGGTGATGAGCGTGTGGTGGTTTCCCAAATTCAGCGTCCGCCAGGCGTTTCTTTTGAAGAAGAGACCCACCCTACAGGTAAAAGCATTTATTACGGACGTGTCATCCCGTCACGTGGTGCCTGGTTTGAGATCAAATATGACTTAAACGACGTGCTTATCGCGTATGTGGACCGCCGCCGTAATTTCCCTGCCTCACAAATTTTACGTATCATGGGTCTTTCTAATACCGATGATATGAAAAAAATGTTGGGCGATCGTTTTGAAAAAATGACCAACACCTTGGAAAAAGATCACACCACCACCAAGGAAGAGGCTCTCTTAGATTTTTATCGCAAAATGCGTCCCACGGAACCGGCAACGGTGGAAGTGGCTGAAACGCTGTTTTTCCGTTTATTTTTCGATCCTAAACGTTATGATTTGTCCAAAGTCGGCCGTCACATCATCAATCGCAAGTTAAGTACCGACGTACCCATGGATAACCGTGTCTTGGATATCGACACCGTTGTCTCTGTGCTCAAGTATTTAATGGCCTTACGTGAAGGTACCGGTGAATGCGATGATATCGACCATTTGGGTAATCGCCGTATCAAATCCGTCGGTGAATTGGTGCAAAACCAAGTCCGTATCGGTTTGGCCCGTTTAGAGCGTTCCATTAAAGAGCGCTTGGTCGTTATGAGCTCGTTCGAAAATTTGACCGTGCATCATTTGATCAACTCCCGTTTATTTTCCAATCAGATCCAGGATTTCTTCGCGCGCAGCCAGCTGTCCCAGTTTATGGACCAGGTCAATCCTTTGTCGGAAATGACCCACAAGCGCCGCATGTCGGCCTTAGGCCCTGGTGGTTTATCCCGTGAACGCGCCGGTTTCGAAGTGCGTGACGTTCACCCGACGCATTATGGCCGCGTGTGCCCGATTGAAACCCCTGAAGGTCCGAACATCGGTTTGATCGCCTCTTTGACCACCTGTGCCCGTGTCAATGAATTAGGTTTCATTGAAACGCCGTACAAGAAAGTCGTCGACGGTAAGATTACCAAGAAAATTGAGTTTTTGACCGCTGATGTGGATCAAAACAAATATATCGCCCAGGCTAATTCAACCTTCGACAAAGACGGCACATTGAATGAGCCGCTGGTTGCTTGCCGTTATAAGGGCGACTTCCCGCGCATCAAAGGCGAGAAGATTGAATACATGGACGTGTCCCCGAAACAATTGGTTTCTGTGGCCGCGGCCTTGATTCCGTTCCTCGAACACGACGACGCTAACCGTGCATTGATGGGTTCTAACATGCAGCGTCAAAGCGTGCCGTTGATGATCCCGCAAGTGCCTTTTGTCGGTACGGGTATGGAAGCCAAGGTTGCCCGCGACTCTGGTGTTGTTGTAATCGCCAAAGAAGCAGGTACTGTTACCAAAGTCGACGGCCGTGAGATCACGGTTGGAAAGACAGTGTATACATTAAAGAATTATCAGCGTTCGAATGCCAACACCTGCGTGCATCAGCGCCCGTTGGTCAAATTAGGTGAGAAGGTAGAAGCCGGGCAGACCATTGCCGACGGTATCGGTACCAGTCACGGCCGTTTGGCCTTAGGCCGCAATGCGGTTGTGGCTTTCATGCCGTGGCGCGGGTATAACTTCGAAGATGCTATTTTGATCAATGAACGTGTGGTGCGTGAAGATGGTTTCACCTCCATTCACGTCGAGCGTTTTGAATGCGAATGCCGCGAGACCCGTTTGGGTAATGAAGAGATCACCCGCGATATCCCCAATGTCGGCGATGAAGCCTTGAAGGACTTAACTGAAGAAGGTATCATCCGCGTCGGGGCTGAAGTGAAATCCGGTGATATCTTAGTCGGTAAAGTCACACCCAAGAGTGAAAAAGAATTGTCCCCTGAAGAACGCCTGTTGCGCGCCATCTTCGGTGAGAAGGCAGCTGATGTGCGTGACACATCCTTGACGCTGTCTCCGGGCATTGAAGGTTTTGTTGTTAATGTGGAAGTCTTTCAGCGCAATGAGCGCGGCCGCAAGTCCAAACAGGACAAGACGAAAGAATCAACCGCCATTAACAAGATCAAAGAATATTATCTCCAAGAGATCGAGTTTATTTCCAAAGAAAAAGACGTTAAGTTGGCCAAGGCTTTAGGCATTGACCAGAAGCGCGTCGGTAAATTGACCCTGGAAGATATTGATGAAGGTTCTGAAGAGCGTGCCTTGATGTCCTTCTATATGGACAAGATCGCCGAGCTCCATGAAGAAGAAGATCGCGAGATAGACCGCGAGCGCCGCGGGGATGAACTTCCCGCCGGTGTTTTAAAGCGCGTGGTTGTGTATGTTGCCACCAAACGTAAATTGCAGGTCGGTGATAAGATGGCCGGTCGTCACGGTAATAAGGGTATTGTGTCCCGTATTTTACCGGAAGAGGATATGCCTTTCTTAGAAGACGGCCGTGCTGTCGACGTGGTGTTAAATCCGCTCGGCGTGCCTTCCCGTATGAACGTAGGTCAGTTGCTCGAAACCCATTTGGGTTGGGCTGCCGCTGCCTTAGGTTTCCATGCGGAAACACCGGTTTTCAACGGTGCTACTGAACAAGAAATCCGTGACCTGTTGCGTCAAGCCAATTTACCTGAAGATGGTAAATGCGTTGTGATCGACGGTCATACCGGCGTGCCTTTCCAACAAAAGGTCACGGTCGGTTACATCTATATGCTTAAACTCAACCATTTGGTTGATGAGAAGATTCACGCCCGTTCCATTGGGCCGTATTCTTTAGTTACGCAGCAGCCGTTGGGCGGTAAAGCGCATTTCGGCGGCCAGCGTTTCGGGGAAATGGAAGTCTGGGCCTTGGAAGCTTACGGGGCGGCCTATACCTTGCAGGAAATGTTGACGGTCAAATCCGACGACGTTACCGGCCGCAGCCGCATCTATGAAGCCATCGTCAAGGGCGAACAAGCCTTAGCTCCCGGTACGCCGGAATCCTTCAACGTTCTTGTAAAAGAATTACAAGGCCTGTGTTTGGATATCCGTTTAGAACGTGCCGAAGGCAGTGAAACTTCACCAAAGGAAGAATCTGACAAATGAGCAAAATCGATATCACTAAACAAGATCGCATCACGATTCGTATAGCATCTCCCGATATCATCATGTCTTGGTCCAGCGGCGCTGTAAAAAAGGCAGAGACCTTAAATTACCGCACCCTGAAACCGGAAAAGGACGGTCTTTTCTGCGAAAAGATTTTCGGGCCTATCCGCGACTGGGAATGTAATTGCGGTAAATACAAAGGCATCAAATTCAAAGGCATCACCTGCGACCGTTGCGGTGTTTTAGTCACACGCTCGTCGGTGCGCCGCGAACGCATGGGCCATATTGATTTGGCTTGCCCTGTGACCCATATTTGGTTCTACAAAGCCGTCCCGTCCCGCTTGGCGGCCTTGATGCAGGTCGGTTTACGTGACCTCGAGAAACTTATTTATTACGAGGAATATGTGGTGCTTGATCCGGGGACAACCCCTTTAAAGCGCAAACAATTCCTTTCTGAAGATGAATATCAGGAAGCTTTAGTCAAACACGGCGGTGCTTTTAAAGCCAAGATCGGTGCCGAAGCGGTACGCGACATGCTCAAAGAGCTGGATTTAAATGCCTTGTGCAAGAAATTGCGCAAAGACTTGGAAGATTCCAATCCGACCGGTGCTAATTTCAAGAAGATTGCCAAGACATTAAAGATCGTCGAAGATTTCAAGGCCTCCGGCAACGATGCCGAGTGGATGGTCTTGAATGTGCTGCCGGTGATCCCTCCGGATCTGCGTCCTTTGGTTCCTCTAGAAGGCGGCCGTTTTGCGACGTCCGACTTAAATGATTTATACCGCCGTGTCATCAACCGTAACAACCGTTTGAAAAAGTTGATCGATTTAAACGCGCCGGAAATCATCGTGCGTAATGAAAAACGCATGCTGCAGGAAGCTGTTGATGCTTTGTTAGACAATGGCCGTCATGGCCGTCCGGTATTAGGTTCCGGTAACCGTCCTTTGAAGTCTTTGTCCGATATGTTAAAGGGCAAGCAAGGCCGTTTCCGTATGAACTTATTGGGTAAACGTGTTGATTACTCCGGCCGTTCTGTTATCGTCGTTGGTCCGGAATTACGTTTGCATCAATGCGGTTTGCCTAAGAAAATGGCATTGGAATTGTTCGAGCCTTTTATCATCCGCAAATTGCGTGAAAAAGGTTTTGTGCACACCATCAAGGGTGCTAAGCGTATGGTCGAACGCGCCAAGATCGAGGTCTGGGATATTTTGGATGAAGTCATCCAAG
>CAZBJT010000132.1:0-5216 GCA_964492215.1 uncultured Planctomycetales bacterium
TAGCTCAACGGCCCGCCAATAAAGACCTTCTTCCACCTGCCCCGGCTTGTCCTGCCAAAATAATCCTATTGCCTCTTTACTGGTCAGGACTTTTCCCCAAGTCAAATCAGCAGGTATGACTCCCGCCATTACCGCAGCCCATAATGCATAGGCGAAATCTTCCTCGGCACTGATTGGTTCCAATGTACTGGCATGCATGGTTTTCTTGACATAAGCATCACGCTTCTGATGTAATTCCTTCAAAATTTGTTGTGGCTTTAAATTTAATACGTCTGTCTTAAAACCCCAGTGGGCGGTGGTTGCATTTTCTATATTCACCGGTTCAATGAAACCAGCTTTCTGTAGCAGTTGCATTGCCCGGCGAAAAATGTTCTCATTAACCATCCCTGGTTTATCCAACCATTTCAGTTCTTTGTTCTCTTCGACTGTCTTCCAATCAAAATTATTGGCCAATTGTCCGTCTTGGGCCGCTCGCCAAAGTACCCAGGCAAATTCTTCCTGGGCATCCAGGGCGGGGAATTCTTTTACTAGTGGGGATGGTTGCGGCTCTATTATCGGATTCATCGCTGTGCTAGCTGCGTCTGCTGGCAATGCATCTGCTTCGATTAAAAAAGTATTGTCGCTTAACTGAGCCATGTTACCTAGGCTGGCAGGGTCATCAAGCACGGCCATGGCGCTATCGGCGTCAAACACTACCCCGCCGGAGAAATACTTCCTAGGGATGGTCTCGTGGGTCACGGGGTCTTGTTCTTCTTTGATGTAGTTGTAGGCGCCTTTTTTAAAGGCTTGGAGGTAACGTTGGTAGATAGTTTCTGGATCCCCGATAGAAGTATTCACCCTCATACCGGGTGTTCCCAAAGGTCGCGGGGATGACAATCCTTGGATCTTACTTTTATCTGCATACACTTGGGCCAGTATGCTGTCTTTGATTTTCTTTTTGTACCAGGTGGCTAGGATGAGTGAATTGTACACCTGGCGGAGTTGGGTGAAATTTTTGCCTTGATTGACTTCTTTGGTGAGCTCGGGGATGACTATTTCACGGACGATTTGGGAGCCAATAGAATTTGTTGAAGAGGTTGGCGTTGCTTTTTTCATGGCCAAATAATCTTCTTCCAGCATTACTTTTAATTTACTCTCCACCACATAGGCGGTGCCGGCTTTGGCGTTTTCGTAGACCACGGCTTTTTCTGGAATGATCCATACTTTGTTGAATGTATTAACAGGAATGTCGGTTGTGCCGAATTTTTTGGCGGCTTCTTCGTAAATGCGTTTCCAGAATTTTTGGCCTACTTGCTCTTCCGGGTAAATCAGGCTCGCTGTGATTTGTTTGAGCATATAATCTTCGGCCAAGAGGTCGCGGCCCATTTCGGTTTGGCCGAAGGATTCGGGGACGATACGATTTTTCTCATAGGGAGATAAATTGACCCAAAGGTCTTTTTCAGGGATGGTTAAGCTGGCTAGGAAATATTTAATGAGTTTGGTAGATTCTTCTTTAAGTTGTTCTTCCCCCTCCCTAGCCCTCCCCGCAAGAGGGAGGAAATCACCTTTATCTAAAATAAACTCAAATTTAAAAGGATTATCAGGATGAACTTTAATGCCTTTGAGGATGGGTGGATTAAAAGCTGGGCTTAAATGTACGCGCGTGCCGGGTTGCGGTAAATACAATTCCTGTGCTTGCACCGGCATAGGGCCGATGACACTGGTGGCAATAAAGGCTATTAATATTAGAGAAGATAATGGGGTCCTCATATATAAAGTATTTACTATAGAGGGCCTTGCGTCAATACCCTGAGGACGGTTTTAAGAAAACGCTATCTGGAAGTTATTTCAATCTTGCGGCTAAGGCTTGGGGGATTTCATCGGGGAAGTCGATGACGGTGACACCGGCATCACGGAGCATTTGCATTTTAGCTTCGGCAGTGGAATCACCTGAGGAGATGATCGCACCGGCATGGCCCATGCGCTTGCCTGAAGGGGCGGTACGGCCGGCGATGAAGGCCACCACTGGTTTTTTCACATAGCTGCGGATAAAATCTGCGGCTGTTTGCTCATCTCCGCCGCCAATTTCACCCACCATGACAATGCCATGGGTGTCCGGGTCATCTTGGAACATTTTTAATACATCCACAAAACGGGTACCGATGATCGGGTCGCCGCCTAAACCAACGCAGGAGCTTTGGCCCATATTGTTAGCCGTTAAATTAAACACCACTTCATAAGTCAATGTACCGGAGCGTGATACAACCCCGATATTACCGGCTTTGTGAATATGTCCCGGCATGATACCGATCTTGGCTTTGCCCGGTGATATAAGGCCCGGGCAATTAGGACCGATCAAACGGCATTTGCTCTTTTGCAATTCACGTTTAACTTCAACCATGTCCAAAACCGGAATACCTTCCGTGATACAAATGATCAACTCAATGCCATTGGCAATGTCTTCTAGCATCGCGGCTTTGGCGAATTTGGCCGGTACATAAATGACCGCGGCATTGCACCCGGTTTTTTCTTTGGCTTCTTTGACCGAATTAAATACCGGAATGCCGTGTACATCTTGTCCGCCTTTGCCCGGGGTAACGCCACCGACGACTTTGGTGCCGTATTCCAGCATTTGCTTGGCATGGAAAGAGCCGTCACGGCCGGTGATGCCCTGCACAATGACTTTCGTATGTTGATCGATCAAGATACTCATTTATTTAGCCACCCTTACCGCTTCAGTAACCGCCTGACGCATGGACGTAAATGTATTTAATCCCGCCGCGGTCAATAAGGCCTTGGCTTCTTTTTCATTGGTACCGGTCAAACGGATGACCAAAGGTACGGGGATATTGATTTGTTTAAGGGCGATCAAAATGCCGTTGGCTATGTCATCGCAACGGGTGATGCCGCCGAAGATATTGATTAAAATGACTTTAACATCTTTGTTACGCAAAATGATTTTCAATGCACTCAATACTTTTTCCGGATTGGATGAACCACCCACGTCGAGGAAGTTGGCCGGCTTGCCGCCTAATAAATTGACCGCATCCATGGTACCCATGGCTAAACCAGCGCCATTGACGATGCAGCCGACCGTACCTTCTAACTTCACAAAGCTTAAGCCCTTTTCCTTGGCTTCTAACTCGTCAGCATCTTCGTATTTCATGTCACGCAAGGGTGCTAATTCAGGATGACGGTCCATGGCATTATCATCAATGATCACTTTGGCATCAGCCGCCATCAAATTGCCTTCGCCGGTGATGACAAAAGGATTGATCTCGGCCAATGAGCAGTCTTTTTCAAAAAATAATTTGAGTAATTTTTCCAGGATAGACGTGGCGCTCTTTTGCAAACGCACGTCGGCAAACATTTGGGCGGCATGCGGGGCCCAACGGGCTTCATCTAACGTCTGAACGCCTTGCATATAAAATTTAATGATCTTTTCAGGATGGGTCTTGGCGGTTTCTTCAATGTCAACGCCGCCTTCGGCAGATGCGATAACAACCACATCGCCTTTGACATTGTCGATCGTCACCGCTAAGTAATATTCTTTCTTAATGTCGATGGCTTTAGCTACAAGCAATTTTTCGACGGTATAGCCTTTGATGGTGAGTGCTTTGATGCGATTAAACTCGGTGACTAAATCGTTTTCATTAGCAACGACTTTGACACCGCCGGCTTTGCCGCGGCCGCCGACCAATACCTGGGCTTTGATAACAACAGGGAAGCCGGTTTTTTGGGCAATGGCAATAGCACCTTGCGGGGTGTCACTGACGTCCCCGCTGGCGATAGCGATGCCGTATTCGGCAAATAAATTCCTGGCTTGGTATTCGTGGATCTTCATAAGGTTTCTGAATATTATCACAACTTTTAACAAATGCGATATAAAAAATATAAATTCTCGTATAGAATCTTTATAACATGCCTACACAACTCAAGAAACTTCAATTCAGCCATTGGCTGGCCATCGGTTTAATCGTAGGGCTTGTGATCGCCTGCTACATCAATTGCCTGCCCAATGAAATGTTTTGGGATGACGACGATTTTATCTTAAAGAACCGCTTCATCAAAGACTGGCATTTCTTCCCGGAATTTTTTACTCAAAATCTGGTGGCCGGCGGGTATTTGGTGAGCAATTATTGGCGCCCCGTGCTCTTGACTGTATTTTCCATCGAATGGCATTTATGGAAAGATTGGGTCTATGGTTGGCATACGGTGAGTATTTGTTTTCATGCTTTGGCCGGCATGACCTTGTATTTCCTCATGGAGAGGCTGTTGGCCAATCGCCTTTGGGCCTTGCTGGTCGCCCTGCTCTTCGTTGCCCACCCGACACACAATGAAGCAGTTGTGTATGTCAACAGCCTCGGGGATTCCTTAGCCAGTTTGTTTGTCTTCTTGAGCTTGTTGTGTTATACGCGTTTTCGCCAGGAAGGCGGCCGGGCCTTGTTAAGCCGCTGGTATTATTTTTCCATTTTGCTTTATCCCTTGGCCATCATGTCCAAAGAAACCGGTTTTGTTTTAGTCGCCCTGCTTCTCCTGGTTGACTTCTTAATGCTGCAATCTAACCGGGCGTTTTGGGTGCGCATTAAAAATATAGCGATGGCCGCCTGGCCGTTTGTGCTGATGGCCATTACGTATGTAATTTTGCGCGGCACCGTGCTTAATTTTTCCAATAGTTTTAATTTTTATAACGAAGACAATGCCTTTACCGGACATATCAGTATCCGGCTTTTTACTTTCTTTAAAGCCATCACCCAATATGCCGCATTCTTGTTTTGTCCTTATGAATTAAAAGTGGAACGCCTGCTGCCTTGGGCTCAGTCTTTTATGGAATGGGATGTACTTTTAGGTGGAACCATTGTTGCGGTGATGTTAATTGCGGCATTTAAGTGTTGGAAAACAAAGCCGTGGGTATCTTTGGGTGTGGGCTGGTTTTTCATGGCCATTGCCCCTACATCAAATGTTTTAGTGCCCATCAATGCAGTGATCTATGAGCATTTTCTTTATGTGCCCATGATCGGCATTGTGTTGATCGTCACCGGTTTTGCCATACAGTTAAGCCAGCGCCGGAATATACTGCCAACACTGATCAAAATCGTCGCATTAATTTTGATCGTGTTTTGTGTGATCAATGTGCGGCGTAACATGGATTGGCGCACCGCTATCGGTTTCTATGAGAAGCTCGTGGCCTATCGGCCGGACAGTTACCGGGTCATCAATAATTTAGGGATGGAATA
>CAZBJT010000133.1:0-5172 GCA_964492215.1 uncultured Planctomycetales bacterium
CCTTGTGGTTCGCAAAACCAGACAGCAACTCTGCTGTCCCATCTTTGGACCCGTCATTGACAATGACGATCTCTTTGCTTAAATTTTCCGGCAAAAAAACCGCCTGCACTTTTTCAATGATGGCGGCAATAGTTGCTTCTTCATTATACGCAGGGATGATGATCGATACTTTTTGAAATGTAGGCATTAAAATTTTTACTCCCGGTATTTATTGGTAATGGGTAAACGCCAATCCTTGCCAAAGGCGCGCGCGGTAATCTTAACACCGGGGGGCGCCTGGCGGCGTTTGTATTCGCTTAAATCAACCAGGCGCATGATCTTGGCGATGTATTTAGCGTCGATGCTGGCTGTCGCGATTGTTTCAGCACTTTGATGTTTTTCAACGTAAGCCTGCAAGACATAGTCGAGATCTTCGTAAGCACCAAGTGATGCTTCATCAGTCTGGTCCGGCCTTAACTCCGCCGACGGTGCCCGTAAAATAATGCTTTTAGGGATAAAAGCTTTAGGCGTTATGCTGTTGCGCCAGCGGCACAAGGCATAGACCTTGGTCTTGAAAATATCTTTAAGCGGGGCAAAACCGCCGTTCATGTCCCCATAAAGCGTACAATACCCAACCGCCATCTCGCTTTTATTCCCCGTCGTCAAAACCAGCCAGCCGAACTTGTTTGAAAAAGCCATGAGCATATTGCCGCGGATGCGGGCCTGTAAATTTTCCTCGGCGATATTGGGGGCTGTGCCTTCAAAATCATCACGCAATTCTTTTAAATAGACGGCAAATATTTTCTTAATGGGCAGTTCTTTGAATTCGATACCTAAATTCTTAGCCAATGTTTTGGCATCACTTTGGGTGGCCTTGCTATTGAATTGAGATGGCATGGAAATGCCGATGACATTCTCCCTGCCTAAAGCATCGACGGCGATGGCTGCAACCAAGGCTGAATCAATACCTCCGCTTAGACCCAATGTCACTTTCTTAAAACCGTTTTTGACCACATAATCGCGTGTGCCCAAAACCAGGGCCTGATAAACCTCTTCAATGGCCTCAAGCTTAGGCGGCAAAGCCGTGGGCTTGGCGGCGAAATCTACGACGAGCAGTTGCTCTTCAAATTGCTTGGCCTGGGCCAACAGCGTGCCATTGGCGGCCATCACCATGCTTCCCCCGTCAAAGACCAATTCATCTTGACCGGCCACCATATTGACATACACCATAGGGGCTTTGATTTCCTTAGCCCGGCGGGCCAGCAAATCCTGACGGACCGCGAGCTTGCCTTCTTCATACGGTGACGATGATATATTAATGATCACCTGGGCCTGGGCCAAACTTTGCTGGCGATAGATACCTCCGTCGACCCAAATGTCTTCGCAAATATTAAGCCCCACCTTAATGCCTTTAATCTCGATCAGCCCGCGATTTTGACCCACAGAAAAATAACGTTTCTCGTCGAAAACGCCATAATTGGGCAATTGCTGCTTGTGGTACACCGCTTTAATGGAACCGTCACTGATAAAAGCAGCGGCATTGTAAATATGGCCTGAAGCATCATTATCGACAAAACCGACAATCGCTGTAATGCCGCGCATCTTTTTGGCCAGGGCATTTAAGGTCTTGATATTATTCGCAACGAAATGGCCTTTGAGCAAGAGGTCTTCCGGCGGGTAACCACAAACGGCAAGCTCTGGAAAAACCACCACATCCGCCTTGAGCTTTTGGGCCTGTGCGGCATAGTCAATGATCTTGTGTGCATTGCCTGCAAGATCACCGACGGTGGAATTGATCTGGGCTAAAGCTATTTTTAACATTTATCTGACCGTGATGGTGGCGTTTTTCTTGTTTACAATACCCAAGAAATTACGATACAACGTATTGGCTTGGCGGTCAAAGGCCGTTTTATATTTCCAATAATCTGTCATCATCGCGCGCGCATGATCGCGGCGGTCGGGCAAGTCGGTGGCGCAATATTCATCACACCATTCTTTAATGCTGACATCCGTGACCTCGACGTGAAATTGCAAACCATAGGCGTGAGGGCCCGCCTTTAAAGCCTGATGCGGGCAGCCGGGGGCAGTGGCCAATAATTGCCCGCCCGACGGTATGTGGAACATGTCTCCGTGCCAATGATAGATGGGCTCGGTTTCACTGAAATCTTTAAATAAGGGATCTTGTTTGCCGGCCTCAGTCAAATCGATCGTATACCACCCGATTTCTTTGACCAGTGATTTGACAACTTTGGCCCCGGCGGCTTTGGCCAATAATTGCGAGCCTAAACAAATCCCCAAAAACGGCACCTGGGCTTTGAGGGTCTTTTGAATAAAATCATTTTCTGCCTTGAGCCACGGGTATTTATCTTCTTCATCCACATTCATAGGGCCACCTAAAACCACTACTGCCTTAAACGCAGTCGGATCCAATGGCAACTTCTCCCCCGCCCCTAACTCGACGATGGTAAAAGCCTCACCCTGGGCCTTTAAAAAATCCCCCAAAGTCCCCGGGCCTTCAATATCAATGTGTTTTACGATTAGGATCATATGAAAGTAGAAAGGGGACACGAAATTAATTCCAGACACCTAGGGTAATTTAATTAGTTTAAACTAATTAAATTACCCTAGGTGTCTGGAATTAATTTCGTGTCCCCTTTCTACTTTCATATGATCCTAATCGTAAAACACATTGATATTGAAGGCCCGGGGACTTTGGGGGATTTTTTAAAGGCCCAGGGTGAGGCTTTTACCATCGTCGAGTTAGGGGCGGGGGAGAAGTTGCCATTGGATCCGACTGCGTTTAAGGCAGTAGTGGTTTTAGGTGGCCCTATGAATGTGGATGAAGAAGATAAATACCCGTGGCTCAAGGCAGAAAATGATTTTATTCAAAAGACCCTCAAAGCCCAGGTGCCGTTTTTGGGGATTTGTTTAGGCTCGCAATTATTGGCCAAAGCCGCCGGGGCCAAAGTTGTCAAATCACTGGTCAAAGAAATCGGGTGGTATACGATCGATTTGACTGAGGCCGGCAAACAAGATCCCTTATTTAAAGATTTCAGTGAAACCGAGCCCATCTATCATTGGCACGGAGACATGTTCCACATACCGTCGGGCGGGCAATTATTGGCCACTGCCCCCGGCTGCCCGCATCAGGCTTTAAAGGCGGGCCCTCACGCCTATGGTTTGCAATTTCACGTCGAGGTCACGGATGTCAGCATTAAAGAATGGTGTGATGAATATTGCGCCACCGACTTGCCCGACCGCCGCGATCATGCGCGCGCGATGATGACAGATTATTGGAAATATAAAACGGCCTTTGACCGCCAAGCCAATACGTTGTATCGTAATTTCTTGGGTATTGTAAACAAGAAAAACGCCACCATCACGGTCAGATAAATGTTAAAAATAGCTTTAGCCCAGATCAATTCCACCGTCGGTGATCTTGCAGGCAATGCACACAAGATCATTGACTATGCCGCACAGGCCCAAAAGCTCAAGGCGGATGTGGTGGTTTTTCCAGAGCTTGCCGTTTGTGGTTACCCGCCGGAAGACCTCTTGCTCAAAGGCCATTTCGTTGCGAATAATATCAAGACCTTAAATGCCCTGGCCAAAAAGATGCGCGGCATTACAGCGATTGTCGGTTTTGTCGATAATGATGCTTCAGGCCATATTTACAATGCCGCTGCTTTTATCAGTGACGGTTCCATTAAAGCGGTGTACCACAAGCAGCAATTGCCCAATTATGGCGTTTTCGACGAGAAACGTTATTTTTCTGTGGGTCAAAATCGCGGGCTGATCGAGATTAAAGGCATTAAGGTGGGGCTTAATATTTGCGAAGACATTTGGGTCGACGGAGGTATCTATCGCCAGCAAAGTTTGGCCCAGGCCCAGGTGATCATTAATATATCATCGTCACCGTATGAAGAAGGCAAGCTCGCGGTCCGTCAGGATTTGCTGGCCCGCCGGGCTAAGGAAATCAAAGCCCCTATGGTGTATGTCAATATGGTGGCCGGTCAAGATGAATTGGTCTTTGACGGGGGAAGCATGGTGATGGCCGCCAATGGCACGCTGTTGGCCCAGGCCAAGCAATTTGAAGAGCAACTGCTCGTCGTAGATTTCGCCGCCAAGCCCACGGCTTTGCCGCCTAAGCTTGAGGCCATTGAAGAGGTTTATCAGGCCCTGGTTTTGGGCACACGCGATTATGTGGTCAAAAACGGTTTTAAGAAAGTGACATTGGGTCTAAGCGGAGGTATTGATTCAGCCTTGGTTGCAGCCATCGCCGTCGATGCTTTAGGCAGGGAGAATGTCATCGGCATTTCCATGCCATCTCAATTCAATAGCAAGGCCACCCAAAGTGATGCCAAAACATTGGCTAAGAATTTAGGTATCGAATTCAAAGAACTGCCCATTAAGAAAATATTTGCCGTCTATTTAAAAGAATTGCGTGATGATTTTGAAGGCACAGCCCCCAATATCGCCGAGGAAAATTTACAGGCCCGCATCCGCGGCAATATGCTCATGGCTTTTTCAAACAAGTTCGGCTGGCTGGTTTTGACGACGGGGAATAAAAGCGAGATGGCGGTTGGGTATTGTACGCTTTATGGGGACATGAACGGCGGTTTTGCCCCGCTTAAAGATATTTTCAAGACCAAGGTCTATGCCTTGTGCCGCTGGCGCAACAGCATAACGCCTAAAGCTTTTATCCCTAAAAGCATTATTTTACGGGCACCGTCGGCGGAGTTAAGGCCGGACCAGACTGATGAAGCATCACTTGGTGCTTACGAAGATCTCGACTATGTCTTGCAGGCTTACGTTGAAAAACATCAAAGTGCTGAAACAATCGCGACAGCCAGCATCGACGCTAAATACATCGCCAAGATCATGCGCCTGGTTGATTTAAGCGAATACAAACGCCGCCAGGCGCCCCCCGGTGTTAAGATTACCGCGCGCGCCTTTGGCAAGGATTGGCGTTTACCCATTACCAATAAATACCGGGAGTAAAAATTTTAATGCCTACATTTCAAAAAGTATCGATCATCATCCCTGCGTATAATGAAGAAGCAACTATTGCCGCCATCATTGAAAAAGTGCAGGCGGTTTTTTTGCCGGAAAATTTAAGCAAAGAGATCGTCATTGTCAATGACGGGTCCAAAGATGGGACAGCAGAGTTGCTGTCTGGTTTTGCGAACCACAAGG
>CAZBJT010000134.1:0-5131 GCA_964492215.1 uncultured Planctomycetales bacterium
CCATACCCAGCTGGGGCAACTTTTTATCCGAAGCCATGGGTATAGTCCCCATCGTCTTCGCCCCCTGGATCCTCTGGCCCGGTTTCCTGATTTTCATAACAGTCATGTGCTTCAACATCATCGGCGACGCATTACGCGACGCCTTCGACCCCATGCAAAAGAATTAGGTCCACTATGTCATTATTATCTATCAAAAATCTTACTGTTACGGTGGCCGGCAAAAAAATCGTCGATGACGTGTCCTTTGATATTGGTGCGCGTAAGATCGCGGCCATTGTGGGTGGGTCGGGGAGTGGGAAGACGACCATCGGCTTATCTATCTTGCGGCTTTTGCCGTCGGCATTGCGTATCAGTGGCGGCCAGATTGATTTTGAGGGTCAAGATTTGCTTACGCTTCCTGAAGCACAGATGCGCGCATTGCGCGGAAAAAATATCGGTACCATTTTTCAAGAACCGCTCAATGCTTTTAATCCTTTATTGACCATCGGTGCTCAAATTGATGAAGTATTAGCAGCGCATACAACGCTCAATCCTCAACAGCGCCGGGAGAAAACCTTAGACACATTGGCCCGGGTGCAATTGCCTGACCCGAAACGGGTGTATGCCGCCTATGCCCATCAACTTTCAGGCGGTATGCGCCAACGCGCCATGATTGCCCAGGCCATTGTGTGTGATCCCCAATTGCTGATCGCGGATGAGCCCACCAGCAGCGTGGATGTGACCCTGCAGGTCAAGCTCATGGATTTATTCCGCAAACTGACTCAAGAGTTGAATATATCTTTATTATTAATCACCCATGACATGGGCATGGTGTCACATTTGGCCGACGATGTTGTTGTGTTGTCCCAAGGCAAAGTGGTAGAAACGGGGCCCACCGCCGCCTTAATGGCTAGCCCTAAGCATCCTTACACCAAACAGTTGATCGAGGCCTTTTGATGATCATCGATATCCAAAATATCTCCAAGAATTTCGGCACGGTGCACGCCTTGCGTGATGTCAGTCTTGCTGTCGCTGCAGGAGAAAACCTGGCCATTGTCGGTGAATCAGGCAGCGGCAAAAGCACATTAGCCAAGGTCATCATGGGGTTAACTCACCCCGATGCCGGTCAAATCATCGTCGACAGGACCCAACTGCAAATGGTGTTCCAGGACCCTTACGGTTCGCTCGACCCCATGTGCCATGTGCGTTCTATTTTAAAAGAAGCGTTCTGGCGCAACCGTTCTCAATTGACCGCCCAAGACATGCAAGAACGCATGCAGCATGTTTTGGATAGTGTCGGTTTACCGGTAGACACCTTGTCACGCTTCCCTCATGAGTTCAGCGGTGGGGAACGCCAGCGTATTGCCATTGCCCGGGCTTTATTGGCCAAACCTCAAGTGCTGATCTTCGATGAAGCGGTCTCAGCCCTTGATGTGTTGGTGGCCCGCCAAATCCTTAACTTGCTAAAACAGATTAAACAGGAATTCGGTTTAACGTATATATTTATTTCCCATAATTTGCGCGTGGTGCGTGATTTTAGTGATAAAATAGCCATCATGCAGGAGGGGAAGATTGTAGAAAGCGGGGATTCTTCCGTCGTCTTTAAGCAACCGGCGCATCCGTACACGCGCCAATTATTATCTGCAGCATTCGACTATGTCTGATAAATTCTGGCAACGGCTCAGTTATATTGCAGGTCTCATGGCCATCGGTGTGCTTTTTGGCCTTACCGCTTTTTCCGCCAGCCTTGAGATCAAAGACCTTGATTTATGGCTGCATTTAGGCATGGGCCGGTACATTGCCCACAATGGTTACGTGCCCACCCACGACGTGCTGTCCTGCACCATCGCCGGTAAACCCTGGGTCAATCATGAATGGCTATTTCAATTACTGGTCTATCACATCCATCAGTGGTGGGGATTTAATGGCCTGATCGCCATGCAGATGGGGGTGGTCTGCCTTACCTTTGTCATCCTTTTATTATTATGCTACCGCGATGACCGCCAGTGGCAGCTGATCTTCCTATTGCTGCTCGTCATGGTCGTCTATCAAACCCGCTTTACCATTCGCCCGGATATTTTTAGTTTATTATTCTTCGCTTCCTTTATTTATCTATTGGCCCGGCATTTGCATCAGCGATGGACATTGGCTGTTCTGGTGGGCCTGCAGGTGTTATGGGTCAACATGCATGGCTTTTTCTTTTTTGGCCCCTTATTGGCGGGCTTAGGAATAGCCAGTGAAGCGATCAAGCGCCATGTGCCTTTGCCTGCCGGGTGGAAAGCAGCAGGTCGTTTGACCGACGAGGAATACCAACGCCTCAAAGTGGCCGGGCTGCTGCTGGTTTTAGCGTGTTTGGTCAATCCGCTTACATTTAAAGGCGCCTTTTATCCATTGACCGTGCTTTTTCAGCTGAGCGGGGATTCCAAAATATTCTTCGACCATATTTATGAATTACAAAAACCCATCACCATGGCAACATTATGGAATCAGGACTATGTCCATTATAAAATATTGATCGTTGTCTCCGCCTACAGTTTTTTATTAAACCGCCGCCGCATCGATATCAGTGTCTTTTTATTATGGCTGGTCTTTCTATTGTTTTCATTGGCCGCCATACGCAATCTGGTCTTTTTCGCTTTTGCCGCGTATGTGGTTTTCATGGCCAATACAGCCAGCATCACCTCCCAGGACATATTGCCGCTGTCTTTTGTGAACCCGCGCTTTAAATCCATCAATGGCATTGTGCTGAAAGTCATTTTGATCATGTGGATGCTCAATTACGGGTTGGATGCGTCGGCCAATGGCTATTTTGATTTTGACACTTATGCCCGCAAGAGTGAATACTGGGGTGTATCCAAACGCATTTATCCCTATAAGGGGGTGGATTTCTTGGTGCGTAACGGCATTAAAGGGAATTTCTTCAATGATTTTAATTCCGGGGCTTATTTAGTCGGACGCGCCTCACCGAACATCAAGGTGTTCATGGACGGCCGCACCGAAGTTTACGGCCCTAAGTTTTTTGAACGCTACAAAAGCATCTGGAAAGAAGGGGACAAAAAGACATTCGATGAATTGTCCCGTACGTATAATGTCACCGGTGCTTTTTTAAACAGTTCCAATCAGGAAGTTCCTAAAAAAGCATTGCGCCTGTTTTACGGCATGAAAGACTGGCACGTTGTTTATTTTGACGACGACGCCATCATTTTCCTCAAAGAGACGCCGCTCAATAAAGCATGGATCGACCGTTTCAGCATTGATTTAAGTAAGTGGGAGCCTAAGCCAATGAATTTGATGAAGTTAGGCGCCAAGTACATTGATCCTTTTCCTTTTACCAATCGCGCCTATACGCTTGATGCCATTGATCTATGGGAGCCGGCCCTTAAAGAGCTTAATGATGCCTTGCAGGTGAGGCCGGATTTTCTGCCGGCCCATAAATTATTGGGCAAGATTTATGGCGATCAAAATGACCATCAAAAAGCCTTTGAGCATTTACGTATTGCCGCCATGTATGCGCCTCGGGACAAGCAGATCAGGTCTAATTTAGCGTTGGCTTATCAGAAATTGAAAGATTACCCAGGCATGGAGGAGCAATACCAGCGCATCGTCGATTTGAATCCCGACGGGCCGGAAGGTTATTTCGGTTTATCCGAGGCCTATGCCCTGCAAGGCCGCTTTAATAAGTCGCTGGAATCCCTGAAAGTAGCGCGTAAAATCGCGCCCAAAGATAAAGTTGATGTTAAAAAAATCCATGATATTATAACCAAACGAAACACCAACGCCGAGATCACCCGGCAGCTGGAATCATTGACAAAATAGGTGCTAATTCCAGACACCTAGAGTAATTTAATTAATCGGTGACGTTCGCCGATTAAATTTAACAGAGGTTTTTAATTAATTGGTAGCGTCTACAGTTTATTCTATTGCATATTCAATAACGTGCATGCCACAGAGAGCGGCAGGCCCAATTAAATTCAGAGGTTGTTATGCGTGATTGTTTGACTTTTATTCTCGCCGGCGGCAAAGGCGAGCGGTTGGATCCCTTGACCCGTGACCGGGCCAAGCCGGCGGTGCCTTTTGGGGGGATTTACCGCATTGTTGATTTTGCTTTGTCTAATTGCGTCAATTCCGGTTTGCGCCGTATTTTCCTGCTGACCCAATACAAATCTTTTTCCCTGCAGCGCCATATCCTGGAAGGGTGGAACATTTATTCCAACCAATTAGGGGAATTCATCGACGTGGTGCCGGCCCAGCAGCGTATTTCCAGCGACTGGTACCGCGGTACGGCCGATGCGATTTATCAGAATTGGAATATGATCGCCGATTATAAACCTAAAACCGTATTGATTTTGGCTGGCGACCATGTTTACAAGATGGATTACCGCAAGTTGATCGAATATCACCTGGCCAAAGGCGCGGACATGACCGTGGCGTGCATTTCAATGCCCAAAGAAGAATCAGTCCATTTTGGCGTGGTTGAGGTTGATAAGGAAAATATGGTGGTTGGTTTTCAGGAAAAGCCCAAGGCTCCTAAGACTGTGCCGGCTGATCCCAAATCTATTTTCGGCTCCATGGGTATTTACCTGTTCAATACGGATGTATTGGCAAAGGAATTGCAGATGGATGCAACCCATATTACGTCCGACCATGATTTCGGCAAAAATATCATCCCGCAAATGGTCAATAAGCGCATGAAGGTTTTTGCTTATGATTTTGCCAAAGAAAACGACCATTCCAGCTATTGGCGGGACATTGGAACCCGGGATGCCTATTATCAGGCCAATATGGATCTGTGCGGGGCTAAGCCTAAGTTTAGTATCTATGAAAAGACCTGGCCATTGCGCACCCACCATCATCATTACCCGCCGTTGCGGGTATATACGACGGGGGCTCAGCCCGGGCAGATCATTGATTCTTTGGTGGCTGGCGGCTGTGTTTTAGAAAGTGGTGAGATCAACCATTCGGTCGTAGCCAATAATGTGGTCATCAAGGATGGCGCTATGGTGAAGAATTCCGTGCTCATGGACGGGGTCATCGTCGGTGAAGGCGCCCAGGTGCAAAACGCCATCATCGATAAAGAAGTTACTATCCCGCCCAACACCAAGATTGGTTTCGACGCGGAAGAGGACCGCAAGCGTTTTGTGCTGACCACATC
>CAZBJT010000135.1:0-5115 GCA_964492215.1 uncultured Planctomycetales bacterium
ATATAGCATTGATACCGTGCGCTATTTTCGTGAATTACGCCCCAAAGCCGAATTATTTTGGATCATCGGTGCGGATAGTTTAAGCACCTTGCATACCTGGAAAGATATTAAGGAAATTTTGAAAATAGCATCATTTATCGCAGTCAACCGGCCCGGTTGCAAGCAGGTGAAACCCAAGGCCGGTATAAAGATTAATCAAGTGATGATGCCGGGTGTGGAAATATCTTCATCCGACATACGCCGGCGCCTAAAAGCGAAAAAGTCCATTCGCTATTTGACGACCGACCCGGTAATACGGTATATTCTAAAGAAAAATTTGTATGCCTAATTAGATTAATTGGTAGACGCTACCAATTAAGACGAGGTAATAATTGGTAGACGGCACCAATTAAATAGATTCCCGCGCAAGCGGGTATCCATAATTCAACAAGGAGTTGTATGAGCGACATTCGTTCTCAGATCAAATTTGGTACTGACGGCTGGCGTGCGGTTATTTCCGACACTTTTACTTTCAAGAATGTAGCCATCGTAGCCCAAGCTACCGCTGACTGGGTCAATAAGAACAATCCAACCGCTAATAAGGTCATCGCCGTCGGTTATGACAACCGTTTCCTTTCTCCTGAATACGCCCAAACATTCGCGCAAGTCCTTGCCGCGAATGGCATCAAAGTTTATCTGTCAGATACGTCCCTTCCAACGCCGGCCTTAAGCTACGGTGTTACGTTGCTTAAAGGTGTAGCGGGCATCATGATCACCGCCAGTCACAACCCGGCCAAATTCAATGGCATCAAGATTAAAAACGCGCAGGGCGGGGCCGCCTCCAAAGACATCACCTCGGCGGTAGAAGGTTATTTAGGCCAAACCGAAGTCAAGTCCACTGTCATTCCCGAAAGTTTTTATCGGGAATCCAGAACCGGCGACAGCAATGGCCTCATTACCATCCATGATTTCAAAAAAGCCTATGTCGCTTTTATCCGCAAATACTTAGATCTAAAGAAAATGAAGTCAGCCAAATACAAAGTATTGGCGGATATCATGCACGGTTCCGGCCGCGATTTGATGGCCGAGATACTCAAAGGCACTCAAATTAAATTAACGCTCATGCGCGCCGATTATAACCCCGGCTTTGACCACAGCAAGCCAGAGCCCATCCCGGAATGCCTGACCGGCATTATGGGCCGCATGAAAAAAGAAAAATTCGATTTCGGTCATGTGCTCGACGGTGATGCCGACCGCATCGCCGCTGTCATGCCCGGCGGTGAATTTGTTTCCCCGCAGAAAATTTTAGGGCTTTTGATCCTTCATTTAGTCCGTAACCGTAAAATAGAAGGCGGCATCATCAAAACATTGTGCGGCACCACCATGCTGGACAAAATCGCCAAGAAATTAAACCGCAAGCTTTATGAAACACCGGTGGGTTTTAAATATATTTCCGATTTGATGGTAAGCGAGAAAATCGTGGCCGGCGGGGAAGAGGCCGGCGGCATGGGCTTACCTAACTATATCCCCGAACGCGATGGCACCTTGGCCGGTCTTTTGTTATTGGAAATGATGGTCTATAACAAAAAGAATTTTAAGGGCTTGGTGGAAGACATGGAAAAAGAATTCGGCCGCTATTATTACCAGCGCCTAGATTACAGCATGGACGCCAAAAAAATCGACCTTAATAAATTAAAACAGATCACATCTGTCTTAGGCAAAAAAGTCGTCGAGATGAAAGATTTCGACGGCGTTAAATTAATTTGTGACAATGAAGACTGGTTGATGTTCCGTCCATCCGGCACCGAACCATTAGTGCGCATTTACAGTGAAGCCAAATCATTAAAGCGTGCGAAAGATCTGTTGGAATTCGGTCGTCAACAAGTCGATCCTAAATAAATGATCTATTACTTTGTTTATTTCCTCACCAAAGCGGTCAGCTTTTTTCTCTTTCCGTTCACGGCCTTTGGCACTGAAAATATTCCCCGCCAGGGTGGTTTTATTTTAGCCAGTAATCATGTCAGCAATTTAGATCCGGTGGTGTTGGGGATATCCTCGGTGCGCCGGGTGAATTTCATGGCCAAAGCCGAGCTTTTTAAGAAACAGCCTTTAGGCTTTATTCTAACTGAGCTTAGTTCTTTCCCGGTTAGGCGCGACACAGCTGATTTCGGTGCCCTTAAGGAGGGATTAAAACGATTGAAAAAGGGTCAGCCGGTCCTGATTTTTGTGGAAGGTACCCGCCGGGTGGGCAGTGAGCCCAGCCGCGCTCAGTCAGGGGCCGGTTTCCTGGCCATGAAAGCCAATGTGCCGGTGGTTCCTGTCTATGTTAAAGGCACGGAAAAAGTAATGCCGCCCCGCAGCAAGACCTTGACCCGGGGAAGGGTCGAGGTTACTTACGGTAAACCGTTTACTGTTTCAGATGCATCCTCCTACGAACACGCCTCCCAACTGATCCTCGATCAGATCTACAAGCTCGCCCCTTGACAGTCGTCAAAAACGTGCTATATTTTCACTAACTTTATATGTCTTCTTTATATCATATTATGCTGTGTTGTGTGGTTTCCACGCACCTTATTTAATCAAGGTTTTTATATGAAATTTGACATATCCCATAGCAGGATAATGAGTTGTCGTATTTTTTCCTGTGCAATTGCTGTTTTATTCAGCCTCAATAGCCTGTCTTTGCCGGCTTATGCCGCAGAATCTGCTGTTTTGAATTTGCCCCAGCCAGGCGCTATGGTGGGTCCGAGCCCTGCATTTGAGTCATTGGCCATCAAAGGCCTAAGGGTCCATCCTGAAAATCCACTTTTATTCGATTTTGTCATTGATCCCGGCAATACCACATTCAAAGCCCAAGATGCCCAGGTGCGTGTCGAAAGTGAACGGCTGATCAAATACTTCCTCGCCTGCTTGACCATCCCTGAAAATGATTTGTGGGTCAACTTATCACCCTATGAAAAAGACAGGATGATACCGCAATCGTTAGGCCAAACCGAATTAGGCCGCGACATGCTGGCCCAAGACTATATCCTCAAGCAATTAACATCGTCGCTGATTTACCCCGAGAAGCAATTAGGCAAAGATTTCTGGCAAAGGGTCTATACAAAAGCCCAGCAAGTTTACGGCACAACCCAAATTCCGGTCAATACTTTCAATAAAGTCTGGGTATTAGCCGACACCGCCAAAATCTACGAACACAAAGACACCGCTTATCTGGTCAACACCCATTTAAAGATTATGCTAGACGAAGATTATTTAGCGAGAGAAAAAGCGACAAATGCGAAAGCACCCCGGGTAAACCCCCAAACGAATTCTATTGGGTCTCAAATAGTGAGAGACCTAATCCTCCCCGAAATCGAAAAAGAGGTCAATACCGGCAAGAACTTCGCCCCCCTGCGTCAGATTTACAGCTCTTTTATTTTGGCCGCCTGGTACAAAAAGAACTTAAAATCCGCCTTGCTCAATCAAGTCTATGCCGATAAAGCCAAAGTAAACAATCTAAATGTCATTCCCGCGCAGGCGGGAATCCAGCAACTATCTCCTGAACAAATCTACCAACGCTATGTACAAGCCTACAAAAAAGGCGTCTTTAACTATATTAAGGAAGAAGCCGCTCCCGGCAGCGCAGACACAGTCCCTCATAAATACTTCTCCGGCGGGGCCCGCCTTACCGTAGAAGAACTAAATACAGCCACAACTCCGGCTCAATTATCCATCGGAGAGGTTGAAAGAGTGCATCAATTAGACCAGAACGCCTTTTTAGCCACCGCTACCATGGCCGAGAATAGTGCAACCGCACCTGCCTTGCAGCCGGCAACCCAGGTGGATCCTACATCTATCCCGATATGGATTTACGAACCGGATAAAGATAGGGCGGAGATGTTTAAAGAGGCGTTAGACGCAACGGGGTATCGACCCTTACTTTTTAGTAGCAAAGATGAATTGGTAAAGGGAGTACGCAATGCCGACCATCCGGCTGTAGTTGTTGTGGCTTTAGAGTTTAATACAAAATTAGCTGATCAAGATCAGGTGGGGATAAAGACGGTCGATGAGTTAAGAGATTTGAATAAAAACATTCAAGTGGTCCTTTCCAGCGGAAGATTTGATGGCGCACCCCAGCAAGCGGAAGGGTATATTAAAGTAGGAAACACATTCTTCCTGAGAGATCTGCCAGGAATCATTTCAAATTATGCCGCGACTTTGAGCAGTTCCGCAATGCATCCAACTACCCCGCAAGCCGCAACCTCACTGATCAATCCCAAAGATGTAGCTGTATGGATTTATGAACCCGATCCATCAGTCTTGAGCACACATACAGAAGTATTGCGACGTCGTGGGTATACAAATGTAAAGGCGTTTAATACCAGAGATGCTTTAGTAACGCAAGCATCTAATACCGAGCATCCGACCGTGGCTTTTATTGCATTAGAAGGTCGAAAAGGTTCACCAGGAAAGCAAACGGTCGATCAATTAATGGCTTTAAATAAGAAGAACATTCAAGTGGTCATGACGAGTGGAAGTTATGCAGATATGCAAAAGCAGCCTGATGGGTCTTTTACATTGGGAAATCCAGATTTTTTTGCTTACATGAAAAATATCATTTCATATGCTGCAGCTTCATTTAGCCAAGAAAATATAATTCCAGCTGAAGCATTTAGAGCACCCATAGGCACCCCGATGAGAGTTTATGACTCAAAACAGCAGACGGCCGATGCTGTTGCCGATGGAGTTATCAGCGAGTTGGATCAGAACAATATAATCAATGCACCGACTTTATTAGGTGGGTTTACGGGCAATACTGCTATTCCCGTGTGGGAAGCCTTAAGGAAAAAATTAGCCGCTCGCAAAGCCGCGAACAATCCGGTCAGCCTTAGAAATGTTGTTATTTATAATTTGGATGAATATGTAGGCCGTTCAATATATAGAAAATTCATGCATACTAATTTGATTGACTGGCTCATGGCCAACACCGATTTCGATGCGAATAATTTCCATATCCCTGATGGAATGGGAGACCCATATGGAATTGCCGAAGAATATGAAAAGTCTTTTCGGCGTCAAGTTCTACAGACACAGATAAAATATGGAACGGTCTTAATGCTGGCCGGCATAGGCGTCCATTCACATACGGCATTT
>CAZBJT010000136.1:0-5100 GCA_964492215.1 uncultured Planctomycetales bacterium
GTTTTGATCATCAATTCGCCATCTAACCCTACCGGTATCATGTATCATAAAGAGGAGTTAGCCAAGATCGCGGATATCTGTGTGGCCCATAAGATTTATGTGATTAGTGATGAAATCTACGAGAAGTTGATCTATGATACTGATGAATTTGTATCCATTGCCTCGTTGGGCAAAGAGATCTTTGAGCAGACAATTACGGTCAATGGTGTGTCTAAGGCCTATTCAATGACCGGCTGGCGCATCGGTTATGCGGCGGCGGCCAATACGGAGATCATGGAATATATCAAAAAATTCCAGGACCACTCCACGTCTAATCCTACGTCGATCAGTCAAATGGCCGCGGTGGCTGCCTTAAAGGCACCGGATGACACCATCAAAGCCATGTGCAAGGTCTTCGCCCAGCGTCGGGATTTGATGCTCAAATGCATTGATGCCATTCCTGAATTAAGTTATATCCGCCCTCAAGGCGCTTTTTATGTGTTCTGTGATTTTTCAAGAATTGGTGATGCTTCAGTCATTGCCAAACAAATGCTTGATGATGTGAAGGTAGCTGGTATTCCCGGCGATAGTTTTGGCGCGCCTAATTATATCCGTTTTTCATTTGCCACCTCCGATGCCAAGATCCAGGAAGGGATCAAGCGCGTGGGGCAATGGATCGCCAAAAACGCCGTGTCGCACAAATAATTTATGGAAAAGAATTCCCCCTTACGTGAGCTTCTGCTCTTAGCCATCCAGGAAAATGCCTCTGACTTGCATTTGACTGAAAAGACCCCGCCGGTGTTTCGCATCGACGGCCGTTTGGGTGCCATCAAAAAAGACATACTCACCGCCGAGCAGATCAAGGACATGATTTACAGTGTCTTGACCCCCGAGCAAAAAGCCAAATTCGAGGCAGATAAAGAATTAGACTTTTCACTGGCCTTGACAGGGCTCGACCGTTTCCGCGTCAATGTGCATGTGCAGCGTAACAATGTGGAAGCGGCTTTTCGCCGTATTTCTTTGTTCATCCCTTCCATCGAAGAATTGCAATTGCCGCCGATTATTAGTGAACTGGCCCGCAAGCCGGATGGTTTGGTGTTGATCACCGGGCCCACCGGTACGGGTAAGACCACCACCTTAGCGTCGATGATCAATTTGATCAATACTGAACGCTCTTGTGTGATCATGTGCATTGAAGACCCCATTGAATATGTTTTTAGTAATAAGAAATCTGTCATCAAGCAACGCGAAGTGTATCACGACACGCATTCATTCGCAGAAGCTTTAAAGCGCTGTCTGCGCCAGGACCCGGATGTTATTGTGGTGGGTGAGCTGCGTGATTTAGAGACCATTTCAACCGCCTTGACCGCAGCTGAAACAGGCCATTTGGTTTTGGCTACTTTGCATACGCCTGATGCGCCGCAGACGATTGAACGTATTATCGACGTGTTTCCGCCGTACCAACAGCAGCAGGTGCGTTTGCAATTGGCCTCATGTTTGCAGGCGGTGGTGTCCCAGCAATTAGCACCCCGCGCCACCGGCAAGGGGCGTATCATGGTGCCTGAGATCATGGTGGCCACATCCGCCATCCGTAACATGATCCGTGAAAAAACCATTGAGCAGATCCGCACGGCCATGCAAACCGGCGGCCAATTCGGCATGCGCACCATGGATAAATCTTTAAAAGAGCTTTATGAAAAAGGCCTCATCACCTATGATGCCGCCATCGGCATGGCGCGTAATTTAGATGATTTTAGAAGTTTAATTGGTAAAAAATAGACAGGAGCAACTATGAGTCATAATGTAACGCTTTTACCCGGCGATGGCATCGGTCCGGAAGTCACCAATGCCATGCGTTTATGCGTTGAATCAACCGGCGTCAAGATCAATTGGGATGTGCAAGAAGTAGGGGAGAAGAGTATTGCCAAACACGGCAAGCCTTTGACCGACGAGGTGCTTGAATCCATCCGTCGCAATAAAACCGCGATCAAGGGGCCTATTACAACCCCTATCGGCAAAGGTTTTCGTTCGGTGAACGTGCAATTGCGCCAGTCGTTGGATTTATTCGCTTGTGTCCGTCCCTGCCAGTATTATGAAGGCACCAAGACCCCGATCAAGAATGTGAATTTATTGATCTTCCGTGAGAACACCGAAGATTTATATGCCGGTATTGAATTTGATTTAGGCACGCCGGAATGCGACAAGATACGCAATACCATCAATGAAATGTCAGCTAAGAAGATCAAGGAAGATGCCGCGATCTCCATTAAGCCTATTTCCGCCAGTGGTTCTAAGCGCATTGCCAAATTTGCTTTTGACTGGGCGGTGAAAGCCGGCCGTAAGAAAATGACTGCCGTGCACAAAGCTAATATTATGAAATTCAGCGACGGTCTTTTCTTAAAGAGCGTTGGTGAAGTGGCCAAGGGTTATGAAGGCCAGATCGAATTCAATGATTGCATCGTTGATAATATGTGCATGCAGTTGGTGCAATACACTCACTTGTATGATTGCTTGGTGTTGCCTAATTTGTACGGCGATATTGTTTCTGATTTGTGCGCTGGTTTAATCGGCGGGCTTGGTATTGCCTCAGGTGCCAATTATGGGGATGAGATCGCTTTATTTGAGCCGGTGCACGGTTCAGCCCCTAAGTATGCCGGGCAAAATAAAGTGAACCCAACCGCGACTATCTTATCCGCCGTATGGATGCTGCGTCATTTGAAAGAAGATGCCGCCGCCGACCGTTTGGATAATGCCGTGCGTATTATTTTACGCGAAGGCAAAGAAGTCACCTACGATCTAAAAGACGACCGCAGCGACCCAACCGCGGTAGGCACCATGCAAATGGCCGAAGCCATCTGCCGTAAGTTATAAATACCCTGTCATTCCCGCGAAAGCGGGAATCCAGATAAAAAAGGGGACATGTACTCGCTACGTGTCCCCTTTTTTATATAAAAAGCATTTATTTTTTATAGAGCTGTAAGATATTGAAATAATACATCTTACATATCTTTAATATCCTACCCCCGTTTGACATTCACCCCTCATGTGGTATCCTTTCTCTATTCTCATACCTATGTTAAGATTTACCATTTTTGTCTATCTATCCGGAGACTTATTTCATGTTTAAAAAAACCGTATGTCTTTTTGTGTGCACTACGTTTGTTTTTTCTTCCCTCATGCCGGTGCCGCGGGCCCATGCTGATGCTGTTTTAGGCTTGCCTGAGCCTGGGGCCATGGTCAATTTGACCCCGGCTTATGAATCGGTGATGATCAAGGGATTGACTGTTCATGCGGATAATCCTTTAATGTTTGATTTCATTGTGGACACCGGTCATGACCGCGTGCAGGGAGAGGCATTAAAGAAAGAAGGGGAGAAGTTAGCCAAGTATTTTTTGGCGTCCTTGGCGTTGCCTGAAAAAGATGTATGGGTCAATTTGTCGCCCTATGAAAAAGACCGCACCGTGCCTGAAGCCTTAGGCCAAACCGACATGGGCCGCGACATGCTGGCCCAGGATTATATCCTCAAACAATTAACGTCCTCGCTGATCTACCCTGAAAAAGATTTAGGCAAAGAATTCTGGCAAAGGGTCTACGCCAAAGCCCAGCAGCTTTACGGCACCAGCGAAATCCCTGTCAATACCTTCAACAAAGTCTGGATCATGGCCGACCGCGCCGAAGTCTTCGAACGCAACCAAACCGTCTTCGTCCTGGATCGCCATCTAAAGGTAATGTTGGAAGAAGACTATATGGCTTTATCCAAAGGTACTCCTGCTTCCGATAAAACTCATACCGTGGCCTCCCAAATCGTCAAAGAAATCATCCTCCCCGAAATCGAAAAAGAAGTCAACACCGGCAAGAACTTCGCCACCCTGCGCCAGATCTTCAATGCCATTATTCTAGCCAGCTGGTATAAGAACAATTTGAAGGACGCCTTATTAAACCAGGTCTACGCCGACCAAGCCAAAGTCAAAGGCATTGATTTAAACGACCCTAAAATGAAAGACAAGATTTACGCCCAATATTTAGCTGCCTATAAAAAGGGTGTGTTCAACTATATAAAGGAAGATGTCCGCGCCACGGGTGAAACCATACCCCGGAAGTATTTCTCCGGTGGTGTCAGCGAAGCCATGGCCGCCCATCCCCAAGTCAATCCTAACCCTACCCCTGCTCAAGTACATCAAGCCTTAGAACAAAATGGCACCTGGGCCACGATCAACATAGGTATGGAACCCAATAACCCCAAAGCAAACGCAAATCAACCCATCCCTGCCAGCGCGGCCATGGGAACTGGTTTGGGTGACATATTGACCAATGGTAGTGCAGATGTTCAATTAAACGCATTGGCTATTTTTTCCAGTTTTTTAGTGAATGGTAACGGCAACGATCTGGATGAAAGGCAAATCAGCTTGGAAAAACAAATTCTTCAACAAAACCCGGATATAAAGGATCTATCAGGTATTGAAAAGTTCAATAGGATGATAAACAAATGGCTAGAATCAGGGACTTCAAAATCATTTGTGATGGATTTGGCCAAACGCTATGGTATCGAAGAAACTATCATGGATTATATGCAGGCTGATGATCCTGATGATCAAAGTTTTCGAGCAGCATTTATACATATCTTTGCGGCTATTTATAGCGCAGAGCTGCGCAACCATCCTTCTCAGTCCAGTTCAGCGATGACGGCCTCGGAGCAGTTAAATGAGGATTGGCACACGGCTTTGGCATCGTTAGATGGGGGTATTAATCCCAATGACATCAGGGCATTACTGCCAATAGGGTTATTGGAAGCATATCGCGCCAAACCGGATAGTGATGTAAGCGCTTTAATTCTGGCTAATGAAGATTTTATGCATTTGATGAGAAATTATTATTTTGTTATTAATTTGGCTGAACAGAAATTGGTTAATGCCAAAGCAAATGAAGCAACTTTAGGCGCCGGTGAGGTGACCTATGCCACAAAGATTAAAGCTTTAGCCGATCAATTCAGCGCTTTAGCCAAGCGAACCGTAGATTTGCCTGCCAGTGCAGCCATGCTAGCTTCGGATTTATTGATGTCAGTAGATGAAGCAAAGAGAATCATTACTCGAAAGAACATTCTCTTGAAAGAAGATTGGCGTG
>CAZBJT010000137.1:0-5057 GCA_964492215.1 uncultured Planctomycetales bacterium
AAAAGGCGTATCGGTTTTTTCCATGGCTTTTTTGCATTCACGTAAATCGAAATAATACCGAGGTGTTGTGCTCTTATTGATAAGTTCAATGGCTTTGGGTGATGCTGTCACAAAGGCCAGGCCCGGAGGCAACATCAGGCCCTTATGAGAACCAGAGATGACCATGTCGCAATGCCATTCATCTGTTTTAATTTCCTGCACAGCTAAACCGGACACGGCATCCACGACTAAAACCGCTTGGCTGGCATGAACCACCTCACCGATGGCTTTCACATCCGGGGTCACACCCGTCGACGTTTCAGCCAGGGTAATAAACACGGCCTTTGTATCAGGGTTAGCCGCGAGCAAAGCCTTGATCTCAGCTGCCGTCGGTGCTTTACCCCAGGCTACTTTATGCACAATGGTATTCGCCTTATATGTCTGGCATAATTCCACCCAGCGTTCGCCGAATTTACCGCCGTCAACCGCAATGGCTTTATCGCCCGGGGATAATAAATTCACGACCGCGGCTTCCATACCGCCGGAACCCGACGAGGTCAGGATATAAACATCATTCTTAGTCTGAAAAACTTCTTTTAAACCCTCCACCACCTGCTTGATATTTTCCTGGAATTGCGGGGTGCGGTGATGGATGATCGGTTTGCCCAATGCAGCACAAAGCTCGGCCGGTACTTGGGTGGGGCCTGGGGTTAATAACAAATTACGTTTCATAACAGAATGCCTTTCTACTCTATTTTATTGCTTCACCAAAATGAGAAATCACACCGTCGACTAAACCATAATCCTTACATTCCTGTGCGGACATGAAATAATCACGGTCAGTATCACGGGCCACTTTTTCTTTAGGTTGACCGCTATGCTTGGCTAAAATACCGTTTAATTCGTCTTTCATGCGCAAAATTTCCTGCGCTTGAATAGAAATATCGCTGGCCGTACCCTGCGCCCCACCCCACGGCTGATGGATCATGATGCGCGCATTGGGCAATGCATAACGCTTGCCCTTGGCACCGGCGGTCAATAACACGGCACCCATACTCGCCGCCTGACCGATGCAGATGGTCGACACATCAGGCTTGATGTATTGGATGGTGTCATAAATAGCCATACCGGCGGTAACAGAACCACCCGGGGAATTAACATAGATAAAAATATCTTTTTCTTTGTCTTCCGACTGCAAGAACAACAATTGGGCAATGATCAAGTTCGCCACATTATCATCCACACCCGTACCTAAGAAAATGATACGTTCCTTTAAAAGGCGCGAATAAATGTCATAGGCACGTTCCCCTTGACCGGTTTTCTCGACGACCATTGGAACCAATAATTGACTCTTTATCATATGATCTCCTGAGTTGGATCCCCGTTTTCACGGGGATGACAGTCATCTTAAGCTGCGTCTTCCCACTTAGCTTCTTTTAACAATAACTCTATGACTTTACCCGGCAAGCTTTCATTGGGGCCGTTCGCCTCAATCTTTTCCTGCTTGGCGATCTCTTCAAAGACCAAATAAACCTTCACGTCACGCTCAACCAAAGGCTCTAATTGCTTGATCACTTCTTCCTGCTTCTTGACCAAATCCTCGTCCTTCATGCCTTGTTCCTTTAAACGGCGCAAGGTTTCATGCAGGCGATGCTGCAATTGGCGCTTCACCAAACTTTGAGGAACAACCAATTTAGCATGTTTTAAAAGTTCTTCAACAATTTGATTCTCAACATCCATGCGGTTGTTACGGTCCTTATCGAATTCCAGTTGGCGCTTTAAAGCCGTCTTGAATTCCTCGAGGCTGGGGAAACCCATGCCCTTGGCAAAAGCATCATCAATCGTGACTTCCTTATCGCCCTGACCCTTCTTGAAAAAATCCAAAGTCTTATTCACTTCCTCTTCACTCACTTCACTTTTCTTACGCACGATCTTAATGCCCTTATATTCACCGAGCTTGATTTCCGGACGGATATCTAAAGTGGCGGTAAAAGTTAAAACGCCTTCTTTAAGGCTGACATCAGCGATCTCGGGCAAGTCGATAGGGTCTAACTTATGCTCGCCGATACCTTCATGGTAAGCTTGCGGGATCAATTTTTTGATCGTTTCATCCTGGGCCATTTTGCTGTGGGAGCCCACTAAAATATCACGGGGCACCTTGCCTGGGCGGAAACCTTTGATCTTGGCGTATTTGCCGATCTCTGTATAAACATCATCCATCGCCTTGGCCACACGTTCGCGCGGGATCTCAAATTTTAATTCACGTTTTAAAGCATCAACTTTCTTGACTTCTACTTTCATGACTGCTGTTCCTTTCTTAATTCCTACATTGTGAATTTTTCGCCTAGATAAATTTTGCGTGCTTTGGGATCATTGATCAAATCTTGCGCTGTGCCGGAAATTAACACCCTTCCATCCGCCACTAAATAGGCACGATCGGTGATCGATAATGTTTCGCGCACATTGTGGTCGGTCAATAAAATACCGAGGCCGCGTTTTTTTAAATCGCGGATGATCTCCTGCGCTTCCGCCACCACAATAGGGTCGATGCCGGAAAAAGGTTCGTCGAGCAGTAAGAATGACGGGTTGGTCACCAAAGCCCGGGTGATCTCCAAACGGCGGCGTTCACCACCGGATAGTGTATAGGCCTTAGATTTAGCCAAATGCGAAATATTCAATTCTTCCAGTAAAGATTCCAGGCGACGCTTGCGTTAACTAGGGCTGATGGGTAACGTTTCCAAGACGGCCAGGATATTCTCTTCGACGGTAAGTTTGCGAAAAATAGAACTTTCCTGCGCCAAATACCCCATACCCAAACGGCAGCGGTCGTGAATGGGTTTCTTTGTAATGTCTTCCTGGTCAAAAATAACCTGGCCCTCATCGGGGTTAACGATACCGACCACCATATAAAATGACGTGGTTTTACCCGCACCATTAGGCCCAAGTAAACCGACGATCTCGGAACGGCCGACAGTAATGCTAAGCCCGTCCACCACCCGGCGGCCGCCATAAGTCTTCACCAAATTCTTTGCCTCTAATAAACGCATTTTTACTTTCCTAAATCCTGGAACATCCCAGCACCCTGCTTATCGCCGGTATCAAATACTAGTTTAGGACGGCCCGTCATGGTCAATAATTGATCCTCCGCGCTATAGGTCATTTCATCCGCGAAAGAAGCATTGCCGCCCTGAATCACCACCACATCGCCGGAACAAATCAATTTCTTGATCTTTTTGTTCTTATCATCAAACCACACCTGCATTTTATCGGCATGCAATTCACGGCCCGTAGCTGCTTCTACAGCCACCACGTTCTTGTTAAAAACCGCGTACATTTTAGCTTGGTCCATTTGCATGGGGCCATCCGATGTAATGGTCACATTTTGCGCACTCTTGGATGTTTTACTGGCGGTATTGATCACCGCTTTCACATCTTCATTTAACTGGGCTTTTTTCAAACCTGTCTGGGCTATCATGCCCGTACCGGTAATCACACCTTGCTGGTCAGTAATCTTCACAGGGTCTTTGGTCGTAACCAAATCTTTATTGCGATCCCAATCAAGCGTGTCGGTTGTCATCTTCGTACCGCGCTCGGAGGTGATCACCACATTATCTTTCAAATTGACCTGGCCATTAACTTTATCAATAGTGCCCTTATCCGCTTTCAAATTGGCTTTTTGTTTGCCGTAGAAATTAGCATCCACATCTGTCACGTTTATTTTATCATCAGCGATATCGGCTTTACTGCCATTAACGTCCCATGACTTCTTGCCATCATTGGTATAGCCATTCAAATTAAAACCCTGCAATTGCTGATTCATACCCGATGATGAACCGGAAGATGAATTAGAAGATGAATTAGAAGATGTAACCGAAGTTGTATCTTCTGCATACACTTGCTGGCCTGCCAACATCATGACGACAATGATCAGTATTTTTCTTTTCATCGGTCACACCCTAACGCGCATAAAGCGCTTTTGTCCATTTGCCCTGGGCTTTTAAAATCAACTCCACTGTTTCCCGAATTGCACCGCGGCCACCTTTTTTAACTGTGACATAATCAGCGATTTGCTTGACCTCAAAAACGGCATTGGCCACAGCCACGGCAAAACCGCTTGTTTCCATTACCTTCAAATCCGCCACATCATCGCCGACAAAACAAACTTCGTCGCTGCTCACATCAAATTCTTTTAACATTTGCTCATAGGCACTGATCTTAGGGTATACACCAATATAAGCCTTGTCTACTTTCAAATCATTGGTGCGGTACTTGACCACATCAGAATGACGTGCGGAAATAACCGCGGTCTTAATCCCGCATTCCCGGGCAAAGACAATACCGAAACCATCCTGCACATCAAAGAACTTACTTTCAACACCATTGCCGTCGACAATAATGCGGCCGTCCGTCAACACACCATCCACATCCATGGCCAGCACTTTGATTTTTTTAAGCACGGCATCCATTAAATCAAACCTGCCTTTAAAAGGTCTTGCACATCCACGACCCCAACCACCTGCTGACTTCTATCGACCACCGGCAATTCGTCGATCTTCTTGGTTTTAAGCACATCAAAAGCTTCCGCAGCCAATTTGTCTTTGCTGATCACCGTGGGTTTTTTGGTCATTACATCACCCACTGTTTTAGTCAACAGAGCTGCATCTGATTCCAAATGGCGGCGCAAATCACCGTCGGTAAATATACCTAATAGTTTATTCTTAGCATCCACGACACAGGCACAACCGCAACGGGCTTTGGTGATAGCCAATAATACATCTTTAACTTTCATGGTCGGTTTGACCTTGGCAAAAGATGCGCCTGCGCGCATAATATCTTCTACTTTCAACAAAAGCTGGCGACCCAAGCTACCACCGGGATGATAAAAAGCAAAATCTTCTTTCTTAAATTTCTTCCGGTCGATCAAACAGGCCGCTAATGCATCACCCAAAGCCAGGGTTGCCGTAGTCGAAGCCATAGGGGCCACACCTAAAGGACAACCTTCTTTGGCCACATATGTATTGAGCACTAAATCGCTATGCTGGGCTAATGCGGATTTAGGATTACCGGTCATGGCAATC
>CAZBJT010000138.1:0-4977 GCA_964492215.1 uncultured Planctomycetales bacterium
CCAAGCCAGTGCCGTCCCCAAACAGCAATCCCCGACGGCAAGCCCCGCCATGCCCGGCGGTATCGATTTAAAAGCCTCAGACCTCAAAATAGACATGGACAAACAAGGTGGCGCCGTGGTGATGAAGCCGGATGCCGCCATGCTGGCCCGCTTTGAAGCCAATGATTTTACCGGGGTCAAACCCGTGATCCTGCGCATCATTTCAACCCGTGGCCAGTTAAATTCGCTTGACTTTTAAAAACTTTTTGGCATAATTGCCATACTTTGTTTTTGCCCTCAAAGGCACGGCAAAGAATTCCGCTTCAAAGAGAGGTATTAAATTCATGGTCACAGAAGAAAAATCATTGATGGAAGAGTTGTACGCCAGCACCTTAAAGGACATTAAGGAAGGCGAGGTCAGTAAGGGGACTATCGCGGCTATCACAGCCAAAGAAGTCATCGTCGACATCGGTTTTAAATCCGAGGGTTTCGTACCCATCGAAGAATTCCGCAATCCGACTGAATTAGTCATCGGTCAGCAATTGGAAGTCTTGATCGAGAACATTGAAGACGATCATGGCCGTTTGATCCTGTCCTACGCCAAAGCCGAGAGGCTCAAAGGCTGGCAGAAGATTTCCGATGATATGAATGAAGGCGATATCATCGAAGGCCGTGTGGTGCGCGCTGTCAAAGGCGGCTACATCGTCGACGTTTTCGGTGTGGAAGCTTTCTTGCCCATGTCTTTATCGGCATTCAAGGGCTTGTCCAACAATGAGATCACCACGACCAACTATAAGTTCGTGGTTGCCAAGATGAACAAGCAGCGCCGCAATTTGATCCTTTCCCGCCGCGAAATGGTGCAAAAGGAACGTGAACAGGTGCGTGAGCAGCTTTGGGGCCAATTGAAAAAAGGCCAAAAGCGCATGGGTGTGGTCAAAGGCATCACCGATTTCGGTGCCTTTATCGACTTAGGCGGGGTGGATGGTCTCTTACATATCACTGATATGAGCTGGAGCCGCATCAATCATCCTTCTGAAACCGTGCATGTCGGCCAAAAGATCGAAGTCTTGATCTTGGATTTCGACCAAGCCAATTCAAAGGTTTCCTTAGGTTTAAAGCAAATCACCTCCAACCCGTGGGATGAAGCGGTGGGTAAATTCCCCTCCGGCGCCCGCGTGAAGGGTAAGATCGTTAATATCATGCCTTATGGTGTGTTTGTCGAGATCGACAAAGGCATTGAAGGTTTATTGCATTCCTCTGAGATCACCTGGCAGAAAAAGATGGTCAATCCTCAAGAGATGTTCAAATTAGGGGATGTCATTGAGGTACAGGTCATTAATGTGGATAAAGATGCCAAGCGTATTTCCTTGAGCATGAAGCAATTGGAAGCCAATCCGTGGGAAAGCGCCGCACAAAAGTTCACCGTCGGTGCAACCGTTAAAGGTGCTGTGCGTGGATTTACGGATTATGGTGCCTTTGTTGAGTTAGACAATGGCTTAGAAGGCATGATCCATGTCTCTGATATGAGCTGGACTAAGAAAGTCAATCACCCTCAGGAAGTATTGCAAAAAGGCCAGGATGTTCAAGTGGTTGTTTTAGCCGTTGATGCTGAAAGCCGCAAGATCACCTTAGGTTTGAAGCAATTGCAATCCAATCCCTGGAGTGTGATCGCCAATAAGTTCCCGGTCGGCGCTGTTGTGCCTGCAACCGTTGTGATGAATTCCAACTTCGGTGTCTTCGTGAAATTAGAAGACGATATCGAAGCCTTGGTTTACTCATCCGAAATCGATAAAGCCCAAGCCGCAGCACTTAAGGCCGGCGATCAAATGCAAGTCAAAGTCATCAAAGTCGACGTCGAAGGCATGAAAATCGGCGTTTCAGCACGCTTATAATAATTAATTGGTAGCGTCTACCAATTCTTTTAAAAGAATTGGTAGACGCTACCAATTATTTTTTTATTCCTTTTTTCTATGTCCACCCAACAAGCCCTTGCCCTTATTCAACGCGGTACCACCGAGATTATTAGCTTGGCTGATTTGGAGGCTAAGTTTAAGGAAGGCCGTCCGTTAGTTGTTAAGGCAGGTTTTGACCCCACCGCACCTGATATTCATTTAGGCCATGCTGTTTTACTGCGTAAAATGCGCCAATTCCAAGATTTGGGGCATAAGGTGGTGTTTTTGATCGGGGATTTTACCGCTCAGGTGGGCGACCCCACCGGCCGCAATGAATTGCGCAAGAAAATGTCCTTGGCGGACATTGAGAAAAATGCCGAGACGTATAAGACCCAAGTGTTCAAAATTTTAGACCCGCAAAAAACCGAAGTTGTTTTTAACAGCCATTGGCTCAACCGTTTGACCCCCCAAGACCTTTTAGAATTATCCGCCCGCTCGACGGTGGCCCAAATGCTGGCCCGTGCCGATTTTAAGAAGCGCTTTGAATCCGGCAAAGAGATAAGCTTGCTCGAATTCATTTATCCCTTATTGCAAGGCTATGATTCAGTGCATTTGAAAGCCGACATTGAATTAGGCGGTAATGACCAGAAATTCAATTTGCTCATGGGCCGTCAATTGCAGGAAAGCTACGGCCAAAAGCCGCAGGTGGTCTTAATGACGCCGCTATTAGAAGGCACCGACGGTGTCAATAAAATGAGCAAGTCACTGGGTAATTACATCGGCATCAATGAAGCCCCCAATGATATTTTCGGTAAGGTCATGTCCATCTCCGATGAGCTGATGTTCCGTTACTATGAATTGCTGACGACAGCAGATCTCAATGCATTAAAGGCCATGCACCCTAAAGAAGCAAAATTGCAATTGGCCCAAACCATCGTGGATATGTTTCACCCAGAAGGTGAGGGGCAGAAGGCGCGTTTGTATTTTGAAAATACATTTAGCCAACATCAAATCCCGCAAGATATTCCTGAACATAAAATTTTAGCAGGCGAAAAGATCCTAGATATTCTAGTAGTTACGAAAATGGCCGCTTCCCGCAATGAGGCGCGCCGGCTTTTGAAAGAAGGGGCAGTAACACAAGAAAATAAGGTCATCTCCGACGAGAATTTGACCCCAATATCAGGTGTTTTAAAGGTGGGTAAACGCCGCTTTTTGAAACTGACCTGATTTCTTGTAACCCTATAGATGGCAGTCTTATTAGTTTCAGAAAAACAGAAAAAATATTCTTGACAACATTTATAAACGCAGATATACTTTCGGTTCATTTATGTAGTCGCTGCAGGTGGCCGTTTATACTGCCCTTGTAGCTCAGTTGGTAGAGCACGTCCTTGGTAAGGACGAGGTCAGCGGTTCAATCCCGCTCGAGGGCTTTAAATAGTCTTATCTTAAAAATCTTCTGTGACTCCGCAAAAGCAAAGCGGGGGAGCGCAAGAGAATTGGAATTCAATATGCGCGAGACAATTCATTTTCAATGCACTGAGTGCAACCGTCTTAATTACAACAGTACTAAAGACAAAAAGCAAAAGCCCGAACGCTTAGAACTTAAGAAGTTTTGCCGTTTTTGCCGTAAGCATGTTGTGCATAAAGAAACCAAGAAATAGCCGGCTGTTTACCCTGCCTGGGCAGGCTGTAACGGACAATATAGGCCAGTAGCTCCAATTGGTAGAGCGACGGTCTCCAAAACCGTGCGTTGCAGGTTCAAATCCTGTCTGGCCTGTTTTAATATCTAGAAGGTGAATGAATTTAAATGATCGCTAAAGTACAAAATTTTGTCGGTGAAGTATTAGCAGAGATGAAAAATGTCTCCTGGACCACGCGCCGGGAGCTTATTGATTCGACGCTGGTGGTTATCTTCGCCTCATTGATGTTAGGGGTTTTTGTGGCCGTTATTGATCTCGTTCTTTCTAAGGGAGTGTCATTATTACTCAAATAACTACTATGAAATGGTACGTTGTCCACACACAAACAGGGGCTGAAGAACGCGCCCGCGCTGGTTTAGAAAGCCGCATTGCCACGACCGCTTTGAAACAATTCGTCGGTGAAGTCGTTGTCCCGACCGAACAGGTTTCCGAAGTCCGCGGCGGCAAGAAGCGCATCACGGCCCGCAAATTTTTTCCAGGTTACATTTTGATCAAGATGGACATGACCAAAGAAAGCTGGTATTTGGTCAAAACCACTCCAGGCATTACCGGTTTTATCGGGCCGGGGCGTCAGCCTCAACCCCTGACCGATACCGAGGTTGATAATATCCTCAAACGCACGCAGGAAACCGAGTCCAAGCCTTCCCCGAAGATCATCTTCGAGATCGGCGAGGCGGTTCGCATCGCGCAAGGGCCGTTCGCGAACTTTAACGGTTCGGTCATGGAGATTTTCCCGGACCGCGGCAAATTGAAAGTCAGCGTCTCGATTTTTGGGCGTTCGACCTTAGTCGAACTTGAATATTGGCAAGTAGAGAAGATATAGAGGAAATATGGCTAAAGAAGCAGTCGCACAAATTAAGTTGTATGTCCCTGCAGGCCAAGCTAACCCGGCCCCTCCGGTCGGTCCGGCTTTAGGTCAGCACGGCGTTAATATCATGATGTTTTGCAAGGCGTTCAATGACAAGACCAAAGGCAAAGATCCTTTGCCTTTGCCGGTCATCATCACCGTTTACAAAGACAAGTCATTTGATTTTATCATTAAAACCCCGCCGACTTCCGCATTGATCAAGAAGACGGCGAAGTTGGCCAAAGCATCAGGTACCGCCGGTAAGGAAGTCATCGGTTCTTTGACGGTGAAGCAGGTTGAAGAGATCGCCAAGATGAAAATGAACGATTTAAACACCATCGATATGCAGCAGGCGATCATCACCATCACCGGCACTGCCCGCAGCATGGGCATTGAGGTGAAAGGATAATATGGCACATTTAAGTAAGAGAATGAAAGAAGTTGCTAAATCGGTGGGATCTGTAGAGAATCCAATTCCTTTACAAGAAGCCTTTAGCCGTTTAGCTAAAGCCCCCAAAGTCAAATTCGACGAGACCGTCGAGTTGCATTTTAATCTGAA
>CAZBJT010000139.1:0-4927 GCA_964492215.1 uncultured Planctomycetales bacterium
GATCGATCCCCTTACAAACCTCACCCCTGTCGGGACGTTGGCCAGCAATCCACCAGAGAGGTCGTCCACACCCGTGACCTCGAATCCCAGCTTCAGACAGTGGCGTGCCACGTGGGAGCCGATAAACCCGGCCCCTCCGGTAACCAAAAGCTTCATATTAATCGTTGTCCTTATCGTCCTTGAAATATTTGGCGACCAATTGATTGGCACGAAATAACGACGGGAATGTCCCGCAATCGGTCCAATGGCCTTGCAAAATATCGTAATACAACTGGCCGGCCTTCAAATACATATTATTGACGTCCGTGATCTCAAGCTCGCCGCGGCCGGAAAATTTAAGCTTGCGTAAAAATTCAAAGACAGCCGCATCATACATATAAATACCGGTGACAATATAGTCGGATTTTGGCTTCTTGGGTTTTTCTTCGATGCCAATGACACGACCGTCCTTCATTTCAGCCACACCGAAACGCTGCGGGTCCGGCACTTTCTTTAACAGGATGCGGCCGCCGGCGGGCTGTTTGGCAAATTTGGTGACATAGGGTTTGATCGACGTATCGGTCAAATTGTCGCCTAAGATCACAATGAACTTACCCCCGTCGATAAAATTCTCGGCCAATTTCAACGCATCAGCGATACCGCGCTCGCCTTTTTGATAGGCATAACGCAAATCCTTAAGGCCGAATTCCTCGCCATTACCGAGTAACCTTAAAAAATCGCCGGCATGGTCGCCGCCGGTGACGATCAAAATCTCATCTATCCCTGCATCTTTCAGGGTTTGAATGGGGTAATAGATCATGGGCTTATTATAAACAGGCAATAAATGCTTGTTTGTAATCCGTGTCAAGGGATCGAGCCTTTTACCCAAACCACCGGCTAAGATAACACCTTTCATAGTCTAGTCCTTGTTCCAGTCGTAGCCGATGGCGGGATCAAAAGCATCGGCACGTAACTCATCGGGATTTTTATGGTCATACACCTTAGTGATCACATTGATCACCATGGCCTCGGTTTTGCTGACTGTCTTAAACCCATGGTAAACCATTTCCGGGATATAGACAAGTTTGGGTTCTTCCAGGCTCAAATAAAATTCATTGGTTTCGCCCTTCGTCGGAGAACCTTCGCGCGCATCGTATAAAGCCAGCTTAATGCGGCCGGCCACACAAACAAAATTATCCGCCTGATAACGGTGATAATGCCAGGCCTTGATCACACCCGGCAAGGCGGTGGTGAAATACACCTGACCGAATGCATTGAACACCGCATCATCGCAGCGCAGCATTTCCATCAAACGGCCGCGGTCATCCGGAATTATCTTTAACTGTTTTATCTTTACCCCGTCGATCATAACTTACCCCTTCCTATACCGAAATAATCAAAACCGATACCTTTTAAATGTTTCGCATCCAGGAAATTCCGTCCGTCGAAGATCACAGCCTGGCGCATGGCATCACGCACCTGTAGGAAATTAACACCCTTGAATTCTTCCCACTCGGTCAATAACAACAAACAGTCGCAGTCTTCCGCCGCTTCATACGGGTCCTGGCAGATCACGGTGTTCTTGTTAAGCACCTCACGGGCATTGTCCCCGGCCTTAGGGTCGTAGGCCTTAACGCGAGCGCCTTCAGCCTGGAGCATTTGGATGATCTCAAGGGCGGCCGCATTACGGATATCGTCGGTGTTAGGCTTAAAGGCAATGCCCCATACGCCGATTGTCTTGCCCTTGATGTTCCATAACTTCTCTTCGATCAACCGCACAAAAGCATGGCGCTGATCGTCATTGATCTTGCGCACCGCTTTAAGCAAAGCAAAATCATAACCGCTCTTCTCACTCAAACGGATAAACGCGTCAACGTCTTTAGGAAAACAGCTGCCGCCATAACCAATACCGGCGTCCAAAAATTGACGGCCGATGCGCTTGTCCAGACCCATGCCTTCGGCCACTTTCAAGACATCCGCACCCACCCGGTCGCTGATCTGCGCCACCGCATTGATAAATGAAATCTTCGTCGCCAAAAACGAATTGGAGGCATGCTTGATCATCTCAGCAGAGGCGGTGTTGGTCACCAGTACTTTTGTTTTGAGCGGCTTGTATATCTCGCGCAATAACTTTTCTGCTTTAGGGGATTCCACGCCGAAGACTACCCGGTCAGGGTTCATGAAATCATGAACGGCACTGCCTTCTTTTAAAAATTCCGGGTTGGAGGCCACATCGAAATCCAGGAGGATTTGATACCCCTTCTTAAATTTGCGCGGCAGGTTTAATTGAATGGTGCGCTGTATTTTTTTGCCTGTTTCGGCCGGAACCGTTGATTTCTCGACGATCAGCTTATACGATGTCATGCTCTGGGCAATCTCGCGGGCCACGTTTTCGATATAGGTCAGATCCGCATCCCCATTTGGCTTGGACGGTGTCGGTACGGCCAGAAAAATCACCGTGGCGCGCTGGGTCGCTTCCCTGACTGAACCGCTGAACGAGAGGCGTTTTTTCTTAACAACGGCGTGCATCAGCTCCAAAAGTCCGGGTTCATAAATGGGGATCTTGCCTTTTTTTAATTTCTTAATCTTGTCGGGATTATTGTCGACGCATGTCACATGATGGCCGATATGCGCCAGGCACACGCCGGTGACCAATCCTACATAACCCGATCCGATAATGGCGATGTTCATTGTTATTCTGCTCCTATCTCTCCTGTACTTGATTGTGACCCTGATTTACGCTGATGGAATGCGGTCTCGAATAAATTCAAATTCATGTCCGGGAATGCCTTCAAACGGAACAGCACCAGGAAACTGCTGCCGGCACCGCGCTCCGTATGATAATCGAAATCCATTTCCCATTCATGCAAGTCGCGGGTAAACATATAGTCCTCTACTTTAAGCACACCGGTATCAATGGTGAACTGGTCATAAAGCTTGATCTTCCATTTAGGATTGATCTTGTAAAACCATTCCGTCGTGATCAGATCATCAGAGCCGCGGCTATAACGGCGGCCCAAACCAAAAGTCCACTTGTCTCCCCCATTGATATAGCTGTCGAAATTGGCACTCGAGACGCGGTCATTTTTATGGTCATAGACCGCATCCGCATTGAATGTCAGCCAATCGGTCGGCTTTAATTCCAGGTCGGTGCTAACCGGGCTAAAACCGCCGGTCCCGGGATTTTCTTTTAAAGCGAAATCACTGGAAACCAGCAAACGCGCCAAATCTACGGTTTGATTGTTACGTTTGGTTTGTAACTTATTCTCCAACCCTAAACCGATCTTGTGAATACGGTCGACCGTATCAATGGCGTCGAACTGGTTTAAATTGTCCGACGCAATCGTCGGCCGGTGCTGATAAATGTACGCCACCGTCGGGGTGACCACATGACGCAGGCGGTCGATTTTCATCCCCAATATGTCGGCTTTATAATCCCACATTTTATAAAACTTGGTGCTAAGGTCCACCCCGGTCCTGAACACCCCACGCACCCTGTTATTGCGCTGCTCATCAATCTCACGGCTATAATACGTGTGTTCCCCGCCGACAAAAGGCCTAGCTTCAATAAAAGCGACCTTGGTCGGATAATAAAGTTCATTATTGGTGTCGATGCGCCTGGTTTTCTGGCGCACCTCGGTGGGGCTGGGGAAACGATTCACCAAATCCACATAACTGTCGGTGGTTTTTGCATAAAAGCCGGTACTGCCGATCTCTTCCCCGCCGTTTTCATAGGTGATCTCCGGCGTGCGGTCAACGGCGGAATTAAATTTGTTAACACGGTGGTCAACACGCAAACTGACATTGCCATGCGGTAAGGCCCGGGTCAGCAAGAAAAAGGTACTGGTGTCGGCCTGCCGGTATTCGCGTTCGAAATATTTCTTTAAAAGCACATCGTCGCTTAAACGGTAATATTGCCAGATGGCATTGGTTTTATTGTCAATGTCCCATTTATGACGCCATTCGAGCTTATAACGTTCGTTCTCGACGGTGGATTCGGTCTTAGGCAACCAGGGGTGATGGGCAGCGATGGCACGCTCATTGATAAAATAATTCCTCACAATACCCCCGCCATAATGATCAGTCTTATATTTATTGTCCATGCCCCAGCCAATGCCCTGGCGTTCATAAAAATCAACATGCAAGGTTGTTTTCAAATGGTCGCTGGAATAAATGCGCGAACGCGTCAAAAGAAACAACCCCAGGTCTTTCTTGCTGCCCGGGGTAAAAGTAAACCACGGCCTGTTTTTCAAATCCTGCGTGTAACGGGGCAAATACATCACCGGCACTTTACCCAGATACATTTTAACCCCGTGGGCCACGGCTTTGTCACCCTGATAAATATCCATGCGGTGGGCACCCATGCGAAAATGGGGCTCATCATGATCGCAGGTGGTCATGTAACCCTCGTCAACAGCCATATGATCATCGGAGATTTTGCTCAGCGTCTTACCCTTGACCTGGTAGGAATTATTAAAAGCGCGGGCATTGGTGAAGTTTCCGCTTTGGGTATTGAAATTGTAGGTCCCTTGATCAGCATCAATCTGGGCCTTGGGGGAATCCAGGTAGACGTGGCCTTTGGCTACGGCTTCCTGTTTATTGCGGTCCATTTCCAACTGATCGCAATAAAGCTTTTGATTCCCGTCGCTCACTTCAACCTTGCCCTCGGCATGGGCTTTATTGTCGGCTTGAGAAAAAGAAACCTGGTCTGCCTCAAGCGACACCGGACCGCCTTTCTTGAGGTCCTGGTCATTCTTACCCATGTCGAGTGAAAGAGGCGGCAACTTGGCATTCGCCACAGAAACGCCAAAAACGCCGGTCAATAAGACCAGCCCCATCACCGTCAGCAGTTTATATTTACCGCAAATGGGCATCGCTCACCAAAACTTGTGCGCCGATAATACCGGCATCATCTTTAAACTCAGCACGCTTGATCTTGAATGCTTTT
>CAZBJT010000140.1:0-4922 GCA_964492215.1 uncultured Planctomycetales bacterium
CCCCCATGCTTCGTATCAATGTCATTATCCAGCACAAAGCGCCAAATATTTGTTTTATCCACTTTAGTCAAAACATAGATATACCGGATTTGCGGATTGGCTGCTTTTATTTTTCTTAACTGGTCATTGGCATAAGCATAGGCGGCTGTATTGAGCCCTTCTTTATTAAGTGGTATCGCAGCTACCTTATCTGCATCCATGATCAATGAAGCGGTCTGTGCAATGACTTCCAGTTGGGTGCGCAGGCCTTCGAATTCAGAGCGCATGGCAAAGCGATACACCAGCACATCGCTTAATAAAACCACGGTCAGGATCGTAGCCATTATCGCGATCGTCACCCTTACATTGAACTTTTTAAAAATCCTATTCATAAGCGCCCTTTTTAAAAAATCACCAGTTCATAGGTACTGTTCTGCGGATTGCCTTGATTGGCCTCCTCGAGCATTTCGTGCGCCCGGGCATAACCCCGGCCCAGATCAGCCGCCGGGTTGATGTGCCGCTCCACAGCCAGGTTAAGCAAGTCACTATATATTTTTGAGGTCATCATGAGCCTTGCCGATTCTTGGGGCGAGGCATCCAAAGCCATTTGTAAATAGCGTGCTGCTTCCTTAAACTGCCGGTCATTAAAATAAATAACGGCCGTATTATAATAAAACCAGAAACATTTGGGTATCAATGTTGTGGACCGGCGTAATAGCCGTAAGGCTTTGATCTTATTGCCGGAATAATAATAACAGTACCCGAGCATGGCATTGGGGGTTGGCCCTTTGGGCAAGTAGCTTACTGCGATCTTGAAATACCGCGTGTATGGCTCAATCAATGCTGTTTGGTCGTGGGTGGGTTTGACGGCAAAATCAACCAAGGCGGCAAAAGACGGCTGCGCATCGTTCAAAGCCTTTAGCCGGGTCTTGTCGTAATTGACGCTCACATGCGCTAAAACAACGAATACCGCCAAAAGCACTACGGTACGGCCGAGCAGCCACTTGAACTTATTCACCCAATCCATGCAACCCCTCTCGACGGATAAATATCAATACATTGATAAAGACCCCAGCAAATAGGATCAATAAGAACCAGCTTAATGCATAGCGCCAGGCGGAGCCGTAATGAAAGACCACGCGGTGCTCCCCTTGCGGCACCCATACCCCCCGGAAAGCCATGTCAGCCTTAAATAAAACAGCTGGTTTACCGTCGATGGACACCCGCCATTGCTTGTGGTAATTATTGGTGTCCAATAAGAACTTAGAGCTCGGCAAATCGACATGTAGCACCACTTCATTAGTATTAAATGATTCGAGGTGGACATGCGGGTCATTGTTTAAAACCGCCTGGGCCTGCGGCGATGCCCCTGGATTATTGGAAAACTCCGCCAATGTCATTTGTGCGGGTGGAATAAATACCACGTTTTGCCTATACTCAAATACATCCTGAAGCCGGGCATAATCAAGGGCCCTATCATCCATGACCTCTACTCTGTCGATTAAGAAGAACCGTTGATGCAAAAAGGCGTGCAGGATATTCGGTTTGATATGGGCCGATAGTCCATAAAAACTACTCATGCCAAAATAGGAATTCTCAGCTTCATCCGGAAAATCACCGGTCAACGTGCCCGGCTGAATGATTTTGTCGGGGATAGTCAGGCGCGGCCACTCGCAATAGGAATCCTCCGTCCATGTGCGCAGGGGATAATTGCGTATTAGCTGATGATAAAGGTCCAGCGAGGGAATGATGATAATTAGCATTAAAAAAATCGCTGCTATTGGCTGGCGGGTATTGAATTTGCCTAAGGCTAAACCAGTAAAAAATAAAAGACTGAGCGTAAGTGCTATGTAAGTGGAGGCATTGGCGTGATCATATTCCCATAATAATGCCAGCACCGCCCCGTGGGCCGCAGCCACATAAACGACCGCAATGCTTTTTTGCCACCCCTTTGTTAAACGCAGGGACAATAATTGGCGCAAAATTTCGGCAACGAACAAAATGATGATAGGCAGAATAAAAAACCATAGAAAAAACTGCACATTGCGGAAATATTTAAAAAAGAACACATGCTGATAAAGGGCGCCGTGAACGAAAGAAGCGTCAGCTGCTCCGATTAAAAAAATCAAGAATCCCCACCCGGCCAAAAACACCAGCCTGCGGTTGATCGCCGTCCATAAACCACAGGCTAAAATAATAAGAGCAAACAGTGGTATATAAAAATCCCCTGGCTTAAGCAAAGCGAATGAACAAAGTGTCTGCTCCCACATCAAGGGGGCGACAATGCCGCCCTCATTGACCCGGCTGATGGTCACGGTCGCGGTATTTTGAGCCGTGCTGTTTGGGGCTGTATTTTCCGTCGCTACATAACGGCCATAGGGAACGGTTTCTCCTGTTGAGGCCTCATGCTGCCACAACAAGCCGGGCAGCAAAGAACAGGTCAGGGCAAATGCGCATAACAACACACAGCCTCGATGATTCATCATAAACCGCCATTGCCGATTTAACAGTCCCGGTAAATCGCGCCAATAAACCAACGCCCCTATGCTCAAAAAAGTCAGTACGCCGGTCAGTAGATAAAACGGTATGTAGGTAATCGCAATGATCATGGTACAAAAGGTCAGTCCCCAGGCATGCACTTTACGGGGAGCAATCAATTGTGCGCAGAAAAAGTAAAAAAACCACATGTAGGGTGTTATTTCATAGACCAAAAATGATTCAAAGACTTTAGTCCCAATCGAGGAGAACAGCAAAAGCAAACAGGCGGCAAAAGCACTGAAGCGGTCCTTAAGCATCAATCGTGCTATAAGGTAAAAACCGAATACCCCTAATAAAAAATACAGCCCTAAGAAAATGCGATGGGCCGCGATGAATTCAAATCCTAAATGGTTTAAAACCACGATGACCCACAACAATGGATTGAATTCACCAATGCGCCTTAAGAAAAATTCATTTAAGACGCCATTATCACGGCTTAAGTCCCAAAAAGGATAAATCCCGTGGCTGATATTCACAAAAAAATACTTCACGTGGCCGTAATAGGCAGGTGCATCCCCGCTCAGATCGCGGTGCAGCGATAACAAATCCCAAAAACAGAAAACCCAAATAATGGCGGACAGGATCAGAAGAAAAGGCAGAGCCCAGGCACGGAAGGAATTAAAAACTTTACCGAATTTCATTGCGGTGATTATAGCAGAAAATATAAGCGGCCTGCCACATTAAAAAGGGGACACGTTAACGTGTCCCCTTTTTTAAGGCCAGTATTTCTTCGTCTATTTTTAGGGCTTTTTCGGGTTGATCTTGTTCGTATAAATTCACGAGATTGGTGCGGGGTTCGATGATTCCTGGGTCCAGCGCCCTGGCTTTCTCAAAAATAGCAATGGCTTTCTCCCGTTGGCCTTGAGCCAAATAAGCGAGGCCCAAATTATTCAATGCCGGCGCCGGATTGCGTTGTTTAAAAAGCATGGCTTTTTGCGCGAGGTCAGCGGCCTTGTCCCATTGCTTTTCCGCCAAGGCGATTGAACTTAAATTAATAAAATCCACCGGATCCGGCTGTATGCGTATCGCCTCATAAAAATTAGCTTTGGCCTGCACGAAATCACCTTTGAGCAAATACATCTCACCTAAATTACTTAAAGCAATGGCGCTATGCGGGGATTTCTTCACCGTGTCTTTCCATAAACCTTGTTCAGTTTGCCAATCCTGATTACGGGCATAGGTGAGAAAAGCATAAATAACAATGAGGGTTAAAAACGCCTTGGCCAGCCTGTCCGGATTTCCTACCACTTTCATCAGTGTAACCGCTAGAAAAATAGCAAAGCCCAGCATCGGCAAATAAAGGCGATGCTCCTGGATCACGTCGGTAATGGGGATGATGGATGATTCAACGCTTAGGGTTATAAAAAACCACAATATCCCGAAGGCGCGAAGCTTGTCGCGATGGGCATTCCGGATGGCCCATGCAATAAGCCACGCCCAAACACCAAACAAGACGATCGTTTTAAAATCCAGGACCTGTTGAATGGGATAATCATAAAAGACCCGCTGGCCTATAGGCACAACAAGCAAGCGCATATAGGTGGCGATGACATTGATCTCCGTCAGGAAATATTCCCCCCTGGAAAAAAATGCTGTTTCCCTGGTCGTGCTAATTAAAACTTCCCGTTGAGGCAAACCATAATGGACCAATAGGGGAATAAGCAAAGCTATTCCTAAAAATGGTAACAAGGTCCACACCTTTTTTCTAGCCCCTGTTGGCTGATCTAAAAATATCCAGTCACACACGTACAGGATAAAAGGCAGCGTAAAAGCGATTTCCTTGGTTAAGGAAGCTGCCAGCGCGGTCAGCAAAGCGGCAAAATAATAGGCGTAATTATTTCCCCGTCGGTATTTTATATAGAAAAATACGGTTGATAGATAAAACAAGGTGGCGAGCGAAGCCAAGCGTTGAACAATATAAGTAACGCCCTGGGTTTGTACGGGATGGCATAAAAAAATCAAGGCCGTCAATAAGGGCAAATAATTTAAATACTTCTCCCTATCCTCTTTTGAGGTAATGGCGGCGGGGCCAATTTCCAGCATAAGGAAATATACGATAAACGCATTAAGGCAATGGATCGTGAGGTTAACAACATGGTAGGCAAAAACGTGGTCCTGGGCAAAATGATAATTGACCGCAAAACTCAAATACCCCAGAAAGCGGGTGGCGCATTTTGACCATAGCCAGGAGATATGCTGCAGGTTCCAGACAGCGGCATTGTCCACAATGCTGCTGTGATCGTCGGCAAAAAATGGCGCGTGAAATGTATTTGAATAAAGCAAAATGCCGATGCCCGCTAAAATTAGCAGCATCGGCAAATGGCTGTACTTTTGCTTATTTTTTAAGAACGCCATCAGGGGTGTACCGTTTGGGTTCTCCGATAAGATGGCCGTCTTTATATTTT
>CAZBJT010000141.1:0-4916 GCA_964492215.1 uncultured Planctomycetales bacterium
CATGGCTTTATCAAGGATGTTATTTTAGGCAGTGTGGCGGAGAATTTACGCCACCGCACGGACATCCCGATCCTTATGATCCGTTCTGCGTCAAAATAGTTTTCCGTCCTGTTGCATTTAACCCTTATGTTTCTATAATAAAAATATGGAATTCATCAATCGTATTACAGATGCCACCAATGAAGATCAAATCACCGCCGACCTCTTAGAGGGGGTGGAAGGCGATTTTGATTTGGCCGTGCTTTTTGTCTGCCCTTGGCAGCCATATGACCCGGTGGAATTATATGAATCATTGCGTGCCGGCACTCATGTCCGTCATTTTCTTTGCTGCACATGTGCCGGTATCGTCGGCAGCGAGCGGGAGATCGAAGGCCGTCCAGCCGCTTCATTAATGCTGGTCCGTTTGCCCGGCGTCAAAATAAGCCCATTCTATTTGAATCAGGCCCAATTGGAAGACATTCACCAACCGGAAGACTGGTATAATTTCCTCGATGTGTATCCCAATGAAAAACCAAATTTCCTGGTTTTTCCGGATCCATTCATGTTTGATGGCAATACCTTCCTGGCGGGATTAAACCAAGCCTATAAGGGTGCGGCCATTGTGGGCGGTTTGGCATCAGCCGCATCCAACCCTAATGAAAATGTGTTGATCTTAGACGGTCAGATTTTCTCCGAAGGTGTGATCGGGGTGTCTCTGGCCGGAAATATCCGTATTGAAACCGTGGTGTCCCAAGGGTGCCGCCCCATCGGTGATACATTTATCATCACTAAAGCTGAGCGTAATGTTATCCATGAATTAGCCGGGCGCCAATTTTATAAAGTGCTCGAAGAGGTTTTAAATAATGGCACCGCGTATGACCGTCATCTGGCCAGCGAAGCGGTTTTTATCGGCATTGCCATGAATGAATATAAAGATGCGTTAAAACGTGGCGACTTTTTGATCCGCGGGGTCATGGCTATCGACCCTGACAGCGGGGCCGGGGCTGTGGGTGATTATGTTCATCCCGGGCAAACCATTCAATTCCATGTGCGGGATGCCAAAACCGCCAATGAAGATTTGCATGCCTTATTAAATCTGCATAAAGCCAAACCTCAGTCTATTGCGCCTCACGGGGCTTTTGTGTTTTCCTGCAATGGCCGCGGCATGAATTTATTTAACGAGCATGACCATGACATACGCATCATCCAGCATCATTTAGGCCCTATACCTGCGGCCGGTTTTTTCTGCGCCGGAGAGATCGGCCCCGTGGGCGGCATTAATTTCCTGCATGGCTTTACCAACAGCATGGCGCTTTTTTACCCCACCTCATGAGTGACGCGGCCCTTTATCTCCAACGCATGTTCGATTTTTCCCGTCAAGCCGGGGTTCTGGCTTTGGATTTGGTCGATTGCAGCGAGCCTGGTTTAAAACCGGACCAGTCGATCATCACCAAGGCAGACAAGGCCATTTCAGCATTGGCCCGCCAATCCTTAAGCGATTTCCTGGCCCAACCTGGGCATATCTTGATTGATGAAGAAGACCCCAAGACCATTGAATATTTAAATCAAGGCCTGCTAGATAAGACCCCATTTATTTGGGCCATCGATCCGATTGACGGCACCAGGCTTTATGCCAATCGCATGCCTTTGTTCGGTATTTCCTTAGGGCTTATGAAAGATTTAAAGCCATGGCTTGGGGTGGTGTATTTCCCCATGCTTAAAGAGCTGTTTTATTGTGACGGGGCAGAGGCTTATTTCGTGCAGCATGCTTTTACGCCGCAGGAGCGAAAAACAAAAATTGTTCCGGTGAATGAGGAGCTTTCAGCCCGGTCTTTATTCTTTTGCAATGATACGTTCTTCGACAATTTCTATTGGGCGGACAAAGATTTTCATATCATGATCCATGCCTGTGCCGTGGTCAACCTTTGCTGGCCGGCCATTGGCCGCGGGGTAGGGTGTTTCCTGCGCTGCCACCTATGGGATTTTGCCGGTAGCTGGCCGATTCTACGTAAAGCCGGCTTCGACCTGCGCCGCATGTCCGATGGCCAGGTGCTGGACAAAGTAGATGCCAGCTTATTCACCGGCCAGCCCAAACCCTGGCAAATGAAGGAATATTACCTGATTTCCTCCCAAAACAATTACTCCGCCATCAAATCAAAAATCATGAAACGCTAAAAAAGGGTAAAAAAGGGGACACATTAATGTGTCCCCTTTTTTCAGGCGTCCCCAGATCTTGCTAAAGCTCAAAAAATATGGTATAAATACAAATAGAGCCGACAGGCGGTCATCAATTGCGATAGGCCCGTCATATACATCGGGGCACGCCAGATAAAACAATCAAGAAGATGATCCTGCCGGTTCTTTTTTTGTGTTATAATACCCGCCATGCCTGAACGTTTTCTCCGCATATATAAAAAGTTCTATGTCGATGAGGTCAAAGCCCATTTGATGACGTATGGGGCTTTGTCAGGCATGTGTGCGAATTGTCGCAACATGGACGTTAAGCTCGACATGGCCAAATGCCCGCAATGCAGCCATGAGTTTAAATATATCGCTTTCCAGAACGTCAAAGACCACATGCCGAAAATGCTGCGCTTAGCCCAGGAGCGGCCGCAGATCCTTTTTATCGATTATGACGATTTTAAACGCATTGAAGGTGAAGAAAAAGCTAAGGGGATATTAGGATGATAAACAAAGAACGTTTGATCAAGATCACACAGCAATTAATCCGTATCAATTCCGCTAATCCGCCGGGCAATGAAGTGGCGGTAGCTGATTTTGTGGCCCGTGATTTAAAGGCTTTGGGGCTTGATGTGAAAATTCATTCTTTTGCCAAGAATCGTCCTAATGTGATCGCGACCTTACGCGGCAGCTGGCCCAGGGCAAAAGCGGCTAAGGAAGCTATTTTAATCACGCCGCATTATGATACGGTACCTTTTGGCGCCGGTTGGAAATTTGATCCGCTAGGCGGAAAGATTCAGGGCGGCAAGATTTACGGCCGCGGGTCCAGCGATGATAAAGGTAATTGCGCCGTTGGCATGGAAGTATTGCACAGCATGGCCGAAGATGGTGCCCGTTTAAAACGGGACATTATTTTTGCCGCAACCGCCGACGAAGAAACTGGCAGCAAGCTTGGCATTATCCCTTTATTAAAGAAAGGCATTTTAAAGCCTAAGGTTGCTTTGATCACCGATTCCGAGGAATTTGATGCCATCGTTGCCCAAAAAGGTTTGTTTCATTGCCGCATCCAAATATTCGGCAAGAAGGCGCATGGGGCTTATAATTGGCGCGGGGTCAATTCAATTGAGATCGCGGCCCGTGTGATCAATCGCCTGATTGCGCATCAATTTAAATTCAAGAAACACCCGCTGTTAGTCCCGCCGACAAAAAATATCGGCACCATCCGCGGCGGGGATAAGGTCAATATCGTGGCGGATTTCTGCGAATTCATGCTGGATATCCGTTATATGCCGGGCATGAAGGCGGCGGACATCTATAAGGAAATCAAAGGCATTGTGGCCAAAGAGGCCAAGAAATTTAAAGTGATCGTCGAAGACAGTCAAAAACCGTATGAGATCGATCCTAAGCATCCGTTTGTCAGCACCTATGTGGATGTGTGCCGCAAGATGGGTGCTGAGGCCAAATTACTGGGAAGCCAGGGGGCTACCGTCATTACATTTTTTCAAGATTACGGCATCCCGGCTTTTTCCACCGGCTGGGGCGCGCATGGGGTGATTCATGCTAACGACGAGTACGCTGTTGTTAAAACCCTGCACCAAGGCGCACGGGTTTTAGAAGCATACTTAAAGGAATACGACAATAAATGAAGAAGATTTTCCTCCTTGTAATTGCTGTTTTTTTGCTGCAGACAGCAGCCCATGCCGAAGTCATCCATTATGCCATCATGCAAATGGGGATCAAGGCGGGGCAGGCAGATTTAACCTGGGTGGGGCCGGTCAACTATAAAGGTAAAGACCTGCTTTTGGTCACGTTTAAGGCAGATGGCTTTAATTTTTATGATGAAGAAAAGATTTATTTAGATCCCGCCGCCTATAAGCCTTTCATCGTCGAGCGTGACTTAAATATAATGGGCAAGAAGGAAAAGATTACCGAAGAATACCATACGGACAAAGGTGAAATACTGATCACCAAAATCGCCGGCGGGAAAACCACCCAACAGGTCTTGCAAAAGGCAGGGGTTGTTGATAATATTTATGGGTTTATTTTCCGTTACCGTAAAAGCGGGTCATTTAAAATCGGTGATGAGATCGACATCATCTTACCGACCACTGATTTGAAAATATCTTTAGATAAAGAAACCAAGATACAGGCCGGCGGTAAGACATATGACAGTTTTTATATGCAAAGCAAGCCGTCGAAATATAAGTTGTGGTTTGATAAGTCGGATAAAAAGATACCGCTGCGCATCAACGGGGCGGTGGGTATAGGCAACACCGTCATGGTGATGACGGATTACAAGGAATAAAGATGCAAATACCGGATAAACATGGGCATTTTGGTGAATTCGGCGGGCGTTATGCGCCGGAAACCTTAATGGCTTTATTGACTGATTTGGAAAAACAATACGCCAAGGTAAGGAAAGACAAGGCCTTTGCCCGCGAGTTTGCTTTTTATTTAAAGGAATATGCTGGCCGCCCCACGAATTTATATTTGGCCAAGCGGTTAAGCGCCCATTTAAAAACATTGAAGGTGTATTTAAAGCGTGAAGATTTGCTGCATACCGGTGCGCATAAGATCAATAATACATTGGGCCAAATTTTAGTGGCCCGTCGTATGGGCAAGACCCGTATCATTGCCGAGACCGGTGCCGGCCAGCACGGGGTGGCCACAGCCACGGCTGCGGCGTTATTTGGCCTCAAGTGTATCGTGTATATGGGGGCAGAAGATGTGAAGCGCCAATCGCTCAATGTTTATCG
>CAZBJT010000142.1:0-4915 GCA_964492215.1 uncultured Planctomycetales bacterium
CTGGGAAAGTCTGCCTGAGAAGTTTAAGCCCCTGCCGGACCGGTTAAATATCGTCTTGACCCGCGACCCTAATTTTAGCGTTCCCCCGGATGTCTTAAAGCACGTCAGCCTAGAGGAAGCATTGGCTGCTATCCCCAGGGAAGTGGAAGGCGTCTTTGTCATTGGTGGCGCCCAGGTATATAAGGAAGCCATTGATCATCCGTCATGCCAGAAACTCTACGTAACCCACCTAAAAGGGGACTTTGCCTGCGACGCCTTTTTCCCACCCATCAGCAAGCAATTCTTTCCCATCTCCGGCAGTGAAGAGCTTGAGGAAGGCGGCATAAATTTCCAGTTTTGTGAGTACCTGCGTTACACCTAATTCATTAAAATTTGACCCTTTTAAGAAAGCGCTTTCCGGCAAACGCTTTCTTTTGCTCTAACCCCTTACCTATCTTCATCTTGATGTAAAGTGCCGTTTTTAAAAAATATTTCATTTAGCGCTTTACACCCTCGCTATAACCTGTTTTTAGAGGTATAATCTTAGTACTGATTTAAGAGGACGTAGTGATTGTGGAGTAAGAACAACCCTTATTGGCAAGAAGTAATCGGAGAAAAGGGGGGCAGTTCTTTTCATGAATAATCACGTTGACAGTCATAAAAGAGTACTTGTTGTAGATGATGAGCAGGCGATTGCTCAATTGTTAAGTTTGCTCTTAAGTACCAAAGGTTATACGGTTGAGCTGGCCGTGACCACGGCCCAGGCCCTTCAAAGGGTCTCAGCCGACATTGACATTGTTATCCTCGATTTATTCTTACCGGACAATCAAGGTCTTCAGATCTGCCGTCAAATCAAAGACAATCCTCAAACTCAACATATACCCGTGATCATTATCAGTGATGCCGAACATCATGGCCATGGCATTGACAGCTTGCATTTGGGTGCGGATGATTATTTAAATAGGCCTTTTGAGCCCGAAGAGTTATTCGCCCGCATGGAAGTGGCCTTAAGGCATCATGACATGCGGCAGCACAGTAAGCGAAACTTCGGGGTCATTACGGAATTAAGAAATATTGTTGATGAGGAAAGGATTATTCCTTATTTTCAGCCTATTTATTATTTAAAACCGTTGCGCATTATGGGGTTTGAAGTGTTAAGCCGCCCGCAAACCAATTCCGATCTAGCTAATCCCGAGGTGCTTTTTAAGGAAGCATTGAAATACGGCATGTATTTTGATGTGGAAATGATCGGTTGGCGAAAGGCCATCAAGGTGTTTAGGGAAACATTTGGTTTGACTGACGAGCATTTGTTTCTTAATTGCAACCCTTATCTGGTTGAAAGTGAGAAATTCAATACCATCAAGACCATGTTCCATCATTACGGTATGCCCAGCCGGCAGGTGTTCCTGGAGATAACAGAGCGTTCCGCCATCAGCGAATACGATGTTTTCTTTGAAAGGCTCAATGAGTACCGGCAAGGCGGCTTTAAGATTGCCGTCGATGATGTGGGGGGAGGCTATTCCAGTTTGGAGTCGATTGTCCAAACCAGGCCGGAGGTGGTCAAGATCGACAAGCACATTGTCAGCGGTTTGCAGCGGGACCCTTTTAAGAGAAGTATTGTTAAGTTGATTGTTGCTTTTTGCCGTGAAAACGGTATTATCAGTGTGGCTGAGGGTATTGAAACTCAGGACGATTTGCAATTCTTAAGAGAGCTTGGGGTTAATGCCGGTCAGGGATATTATCTTTGCCGGCCAAAAGAAACGATTGTTGGATGTTTACAGTAGTATTTTCGCTTCTTATTGTTGTTTGCGCTTCCTTTATCTGTTCCATGGCCGAGGCTGCTATTTTAAGCCTGCCGGTCATCCGCGCCCGTATCCTCGTTGAAGAAAAACGCATCAATGCCAAAGATGTGCTGTACTTAAAAGAGCACATCTCTTTTACTGTCGCCACCATTGTTTTAATTGGCAATTCTATCAATATTGTAGGTTCCGTCTATGTGGGGCAGGAAGTGGCCCACAAATTCGGTGAGCAATGGTTAGGGCTTGCTTCCGGTGTGTTAACATTTGTCATCATCGTATTCGGTGAGATTTTGCCTAAAGCCTTAGGCGAGCGTTTTAAGATACCCTTGTCTTTATTTTTTGCAGCTCCCTTGAGGGTGGTGGTTTGGGTCTTTCGTCCGGTGGTAGGTATAGCCATGCTGCTGGCCCGTCCCTGGACGCACGGGTATAAAGTGCCGCGTGTGACCGAAGATGAGATCAAAATGATGCTTAAGATCGGGCGTGATTCCGGTACGGTTGAAATAGATGAAGAGGCCTTGATCAACCGGGTGTTTCATTTAAACGACCTTCGCGCGGTCAATATCATGAAACCGCTCAAAGACATTTATATGCTCCCGGCGGACAAGAATTTAGGTGAAGCCAAAGAGCAGATCATCATGTCGCCCTATAACCGGGTGGTGATCTACGAAGGGGATGTATCCAATATTGTCGGTATTGTCGAGCACCGCGTATTGCTGCGTGAGATGGCTAAAGATAACCATGAGGCTAAAATTCGCCAGTGGATGATCAAGCCCATCTTTGTCAATCAAATGACCAAGGCTGATGTGCTCATGGAGAAATTTCAAAGTTTTCATCAGCACTTGTTTATCGTCCAGGACAATCAGGCGCGCAATGTGGGGTTGGTGACCATGGAAGATGTTTTAGAAGAATTGTTCGGTGAGATCTACGATGAAAAGGATATCCGCTTTAAAATGATGGCCCGCCAAAGTCCCAAAACTTCTTGAGAGCCCCCATAGGCTGTGCTAAGATGTCGTCGTGATCAGAATTTTCCTTTCAGTTGTTTTTTTAAGCATATCTTTCTGTGCCGTTGATGCCCATGCCGAATGGCATGTGTCGGGCTCTGTCGTCGATGAGGCAGCTTTGCACAAGGGCGGGACGCTGGGTCTTTCTGCTTTTAAAGCGGGCCCCGGTGCCGAAGCCAATGACCAGTTGGATAAATTGTCCCTGATGTTGATTAAGGGTATCCGTGATGTTTTGACCCAGCGCACCACTGTGTGGCATATTGCCGATGCCGGGCAGGACAATGTGGATTTTGTTTTAGACGGGTATATTGAAGAATTAAGCCAGTCAGGCAAGTTCTCCCGCCTGATTTTGCGTAAGAATAAAACTAACTTGTCCGTTGATGGAGAGATTTGGTCTCAGGCCACCGGCGGCAAAGTGCTGGTTTTTGCTTCCTCAGAGATCATTAATATCAAGAAACAGGAATTGATGGACCAGGCCTATGCCATGGGTCAGGCCATCGGAGAATTTATTGCCGCACAGGCAAAGGAGTAGTTTGTGATTGTTGTAACAGGAGCCGCCGGTTTTATCGGCAGTTGTTTGGTATCTCGCCTTAATCAGCGCGGTCGTCAGGATATTATCGTCGTGGATCACTACGATGGTGATGATGACCCTAAAAGAAAGAATTTAGCCGGTAAACGCTATCAGCGTTATTACGATAAAGCGGAATTTTTAAAATTGATCCGCCGCGACCAGATTGATGCTGATATCGATTATATCTTTCATATGGGCGCTTGTTCATCCACGACCCTGCAGGATGCGGATTATTTTCAGAAAAATAACTTTGAGTATTCCTGTGTCGTGGCCCAATGGGCCAAGTCGCGTCAGGCACGTTTGATTTATGCGTCCTCGGCAGCCACCTATGGCGACGGGGATCAGGGTTACCGTGATGAAGAAGCATCCATGCGTAATTTAAAACCTTTAAACCTGTATGGCGAGTCCAAACAGCAATTCGACGTCTGGGTGCTGGATAATGGCTATCAAAATCAGGTAGTTGGTTTAAAGTTTTTTAATGTGTTTGGTCCCAATGAATACCATAAGGGCGATATGCGCAGCGTTACAGCCAAGGCGTATGACCGTATCGTCAGCGAAGGGAAGATCAGCCTTTTTAAATCATATAACCTTCAGTATAAAGACGGCCAGCAGATGCGCGATTTCGTTTATGTTAAAGACACCGTCGATGTGATGCTTTTCTTGATGGAAAATCCCCGCATCAATGGTATTTTTAATTTAGGCACAGGCCAGGCCCGCACCTGGAATGATTTGGCCAATGCTTTATTTGCCGCTGTCGGAAAAAAACCGGACATTCAATACATCGAGATGCCGGAAATCTTACGCGGGCGTTACCAATATTTTACCCAGGCAGACATGTCCAAATTACGCGCCGCCGGTTATCAGAAGCCGTTCATGACCCTTGAAGCAGCTGTTAAAGATTATTGCACGTACCTCAAAGACAAGAGCTATTTTTAGAAAGGATACCCGATGATCTTCTATTCGATTATGGCCGGCGTAATTATAGTGGCATTGGGGATGATTGGTTTTCTATTTTATTTGCTTAATAAAGAAGGCAGTAAGAAGCCGGATGAAGCAGTACCTCTGACGGACATTGTGCAGATAAAGAAAGAATTTGCAGCCATGCCGTTGAGCGATGTAGCCGAACCGGTATTTACAGCGCCCATGACGACACCGGCCCCGCAAGTGCCTCAGATGACCGCGCCTGAATTTCAGCCGGAACCTGAACCCCAACTCGATGCCCAGCCATTCCAGGTGATGGATGATGAAGAGAAAATTGCCTATAAACAGCGCATATCGGATTTGGAAGAAGAATTAGGCCAGCTGTCAGAAAAAGCCATCGGTCAAGCCCAGGAAGCATTGGCCATGATTGATCAGTTAAATAAAGAGAATAAAAATTTAACGGCAGATAAGCAGGCGAAGATTGAGGAGTATGAAGCCCGGATCAATGAGGCTTCTTCGCATTTGTCTGACTTAAGAAAAGATAATGATACCCTGCAGGTTCAATTGGATAATAGCGAAGTGAAAATCCGTTTCCTCGAAGATGAAGTTGTGGCGATCAAAAAGCAAATGGGTGATGAGATTAC
>CAZBJT010000143.1:0-4908 GCA_964492215.1 uncultured Planctomycetales bacterium
CATCAGCTCATCCAAACACGGGGTCTTGGCCAGAAATACACCATTGCTATCATCTTGCTTGCCCAAACCTACCCCGTCCATGATCACGAGCAATAAAGGACCAGGGCGACCTTGAAATCTATCCAGCTTCTTTAATTCATATGACATATAAAAACCTCTTTAGAATTTAACTTGCGGTACTTCTTTAGCCTTTTCCTCAGTCTTAAAATAAACCGCCGGCTGGGTCACGCCTGCCTGCGTTGCAAAAAAACGGCCAAATAAAGAACGCTGATAGGCGTTTAATATTTGTACGGCTTCATTATAACGCATGCGTTCAACCGCGATACGGTTTTCTGTTCCTTCTAATTGGGTTTGCAAGGTCAAGAAATTCTGGTCCGCTTTTAAATTAGGATAGCTTTCAGAGACCATCAATAATTTCGATAAAGCGCCGGTGAGGGCATTGGCGGCTTCCACCTTTTCAGGCACGGAACCAGCTTGCGCCCATTGGCTGCGCAGGCGCGTCACATCTTCAAAGACGCTTTTCTCATGGTCGGCATAACCTTTAACTGTATTGACTAAATTAGGTATCAAATCAAAACGACGCTGCAATTGATTCTCCACCTGGGCCCAGGATGATTTGACCTGCTCATCCAACGCAATGACCCGGTTATAGCCGCTTTGATACCAACCAAAAGCCATAAAAGCTAAAAGCGCAATAACGCCTAAAACAATCCATATTTGTTTCATAAATCATATCTCCTGTTAGTCATCTATTGTTACCAGCTGCCGCTGGCACCGCCGCCACCGCTTGATCCACCGCCAAAACCACCAAAGCCGCCGCCCGAAGATCCGCCGCCAAAACCACCACCGCCGTAATAACCACCGCCGCCACGAAGACCGCCGCACATGGATGTAAATACTAATAATGAAAATATCAAAATTAAAACCGCAACCCAACCCGCATCTGAATCCGAACCGCTTTGGGCCGGCATGACCACTTGCTGCCCGTCGATCGTGACCCCATATTCCTTAGCAACGATACCGACGATCGCATCCGCACCCTTTAATATACCCTGAGAAATGTTACCGGCTTTAAATTCAGGTACAATAATTTCACGGATAATACGTCCTGCTAAGGCATCCGGCAAAGCACCTTCCAATCCATACCCCACCTCGATATGCATGGTGCGGTCTTGGGAAGCTATCAATAACAAGACGCCGTTATTTTTACCCTTTTGCCCGATACCGGCCTTTTCAAAAAGCTTGACCGCGTATGGTTCAATTGCCTCCGGCTGTGTCGTTGCAACCGTCACCACGGCCACCTGTGCCGTGGTTTTATCATCCAATTCTTTAATGATCCTGGTGATCGCTTCCTGATCGGAAGCATTGATCAAACCGGCATTATCGGTAACATAACCATTGAGTGATGGGTAATCTACCGGAGCAGCAATGGCAGGAGATGACAAAAAACAAAGCACCCATAACAACAGGATACTAAAACGCTTACGAGTAAACATGATATTACCGTTTTTTAACAAGCTTCTTCTTAACGACCGGGGATTTTGATGACTTCTTCTGCGGGGACATATGATAGGCGATCCAAGCGGCGGCGTGATTTTTCAGCCAATCTTCGGCAGCAATCTCAAAACCGATGTCATAGCCGATAATCTCACTTTCCAGCCATTTGTGCCGGTTGATTTCCTCGATGACCTTCTTATTGCGCAAAAGTTTTTTAGGATCAATGCCCACCGTTTTTTCCTCTTGTTAAAAACGGTTTATTGTAACCCCTAAGCTATTTTTGCGCAAGGATTTCCGTTAATCTTGAAGTAAGAACGGATTTGATAGGCTACGACTCCGAAGGCCACGGCTACATTGAGGGAATTTTTGATGCCGGCCATGTCGATCTCGATAGCTTTATCGCAAAGGCTTACGATATCATCAGATATGCCGGTTACCTCATTGCCGATCACCAAGCATACCGGGCCTTGAGGAATAAAGATATCATGGGAAACACTACCCTGCATTTGCTCTAAAAGCACGATTTGATAGCCCTGTGTCTTTAATTGACGCAACAGTGCATTTACATCCTCGCGGTATTCCCAAGGCACATGGTCTTCAGCACCCAAGGAGGTCTTGGCAATGCCACCCTGCGGCGGATAACCGGTGATGCCGCATAAATATAGCTTCTCCAGCCCTGCTCCATCCGCCGTACGAAAAATGGCACCAACATTATGCAAACTGCGGATATTATTAAGCACGGCGCAAAATGGCAGGCGGGTATGATTGATCTTGCCTACCTGGCGGGTGACTATTTCTTCGTGGGTTAGTTTGCGCATTTTTTATAGCAGCTTCTCCCACTCTTCGGTTACGGCTTCGATGAGGGGTTTGATGATTTTGTCGGAAAAATCGAATTCAATGCCGGCTGCTTTATATAATTCCGGCAAGGGGCGCGAACCGCCTAGGCTCAAACCCCGTCGGTAATCTGCTAAAGCTTTAGCTGGATCTTTTTTAGCATTCCGCCATACCTGCAAAGCACCTAATTGGGCAATGCCGTATTCGATGTAATAAAACGGCACTTCAAACACATGCAATTGCCGATGCCATAAATAGGCTTTTGTTTCGGTCAAATCCGTCCAGTCAATGAACTTGCCGCCGAATTGTTTATAAAAACCAATCCATGCCTGGCGACGCTCATCCGGTGAATGGTCAGGATGCTCATAAAGCCAATGCTGAAACGCATCAATGTTAGCCACCCAGGCCAATACATGAATGATTCCCTCTAAATGCTCGCGGTTAGAACGGTTGGTGTCTTCCTGGCTATAGAATTGGTTCATGTAACGCCCGCCTAATATTTCCATGGCCATAGACGCAACCTCACAGAATTCCATGGGAGCATGGCGATAATCGACGAGCGGATCAGCAGCGGCCGCCAAGGCGTGGAAGGCATGGCCTCCCTCATGCAGCAAGGTGCGCACATCATCATCCACACCAACCGCATTCATAAAAATAAAAGGCTGACGCGCTTCACTGAGCGTATTTTGATAACCGCCCGGCGCCTTGCCTTTGCGGCTGGCCAAATCCAACAACCCCAAATCTTTCATGTGCTTAAATTCTTTGCCTAATTGCGGATCTAATTTTTGAAAGATGGTTTGAGTACCGTCGATTAATTGCGACACTTCGCTAAACGGTTTTAACGGCTTACGGCCTAGCGGATCGACAGCCGTGTCCCACGGGCGCAATGTCTTTAATTTCATTTCTTTGCGGCGCTGATCCAAAATGCGGCCATTTAACGGGACGATCAACCGCTCGACTGTTTCATGATAACGCTTACAATCCGCCGGCGTATAATCAAAGCGGTGATACGCCTTAAATTGATATTCGGTAAAATTACGGGCCCCGGTATTTTTAGCAATGGTGTTACGCAAGGCAAACATCTTGTCAAAAATGACCTCGAGCTTGTCTTTTTCTTTTAAGCGGCGCTCAGCCGTGGCGCGCCACGCCTTCTCTCTCACCGTACGGTCGGTTTCCAATAAAAATTTGCCCATCTCAGGGAGGGTGCGTTCTTTACCCTCGAAGTTGACCATGATGGCCCCGCAAACCGTCTGGTATTCCTGGGACAATAGCTCCACCTTGGTCTGCAGATCTACATTTTTCTCAACGAATAACTTTACATCCACCTCAGTCGCCCGCGTATACACTTCATAACGCTTAGGGTCTAAAGGAAACTTTTTGATCAAATCCAAATACCGTTTATTCAGGCGGTCATTCACGGGCTTGACCGCCGGGGACACGGTTTCAATAAATTTTGTATAAGCAGCTGCTATTTGCTGATCATCGGTTTGGCAGGTCATGCGGATATAAATGATAGAACCGCTTTGGCTCAAAGCCGCATCCAATTCCGAACGGTCCAGCAGCCAGCGTTCCAATTCTTTGGCTGACTTGATATCGCGGGCTTCCAACTGCTCATACAGACCAACCACGGTCTTGGCATCGGTTAAATCCACGCCTTCAGGAACAAAGCGCCGCTTTTCATAAACCGGCAGTTGATCAAAACTCATACAGACTCCTTCTTGGCCTTCTTATATTCAGATGTACCAGGCAAAATACCAAAAAAACACATCAACAACCATAAAACGATTACCCCCAAAAAGACAATTCTCCCATATTCATGAAAGAAGGCCAATGAGGCATGCTGCCCTGCCGCATAACCATCGTTAAAACCATGCGCATCCTGGCCGGCAAAGCCGCCCACAATACCCCCGATAAACATCTGAATGACCAAACTAACCGGAAAGAACCATAAAATACTAAAAACAATGCGCAAGAATATGCTTCTCTTTTCTCCCATGAATGACCCCTTTCGTTCTGTTTACTTTTTTACGCCTAAAAAGCCCTTGACAAACAAACGATTTCAAGTATATTTAGAGTTCAAATTTTTAAAAGACCACATTGTTTAAACACTAGAGGTAAATGTCATGAGATCTTGTATTGTTTGTGCCAAATCCCCAGCCTCCGGCCGGAAATATAAACGCCGCGGTATGGAAAAGAAAAAAGGCGGCGCCGGTTCCAAGGTTGTCGGTAAATCTTTCCGTAAAGTACTTCCTAATTTGCAACGCATCAAGATCCTTTTAGATGGTACTGTGAAGCGCTCCCTGGTGTGCACCCGCTGTATCCAGGGTAACAAAGTCACCCGCGCTGTATAAGAATTAGCTATAAAATGTATTTTAAAAAACCCTGCTTAAGTTCAAGCGGGGTTTTTTATTGGCTTAATTTAATGTCTTTAAGGGTCAACTGCACCACAGGAGCCTTGTTCCAATCATCAATGGCCAGATTATAAGCCACATCAACCGAAGCCCCCACTTTAACGATGTCTTTATAACTCCCCATCCCAAAACCAACCGCCACAATTGATTTCACCCCATCGCTGAC